>JBILCO010000195.1:0-4636 GCA_044353075.1 Burkholderiaceae bacterium | reverse complement strand
GGGCAGATGCGGGGGAGTTCGTTCAGTTTTGTTCAAGTTGTGGTGCTTTGCTGTCGCGCATACGGACCGCAAGCGCGTCGGCAAGAGGCAAGTGCCCCTGCGCGCGCGCAAAATCAACGGCGGTGAGACCGAGTTCGTTTTTAAAATGCAAATCCGCGCCCTGCGACAGCAAAAGTTCCACAACATCACGATGGCCACCGCGAGCGGCCATCATCAGAGGCGTGGTCTTGTTCGGCGATTCCGCGTCGATATAAGCATCATGGTCCAGCAGAAGCCGCACGATAGTCAGACTGCCCGATGCCGCAGCATAGTGGAGCGCAGTCCATTCGGGGCGGTTGACCTCAGCACCTTTGTCGATCAACGCCTGTGTGCTGGCGACATCTTTCTTGAAGGCGGCCAGCATCAGGGCGTTGTCGCCATTGCGTGAACGCATATCCAGATTCACGCCCGGTGTGGACAACAACAGTTTGAAGACCTTCAGAGAGCCCTGACGAACAGCAATCAGCAAGGCGGTATCGAGCAACGCGGGCTCGATGGTGTTGGGATCGAAACCTCGTGCCAGCAAGTCCCGGCACAATGCGACGTCATCCGTGCGCGCCGCCTGAAACCAAGCGCTGTAAGAATCTTTTTTCGGTGGCAGCGGCTCGAACCAGCGCTGCAAGTCGGGCAGCAAACCAGCCACCAGCAACTGTCGACGAAAGGGGCTCTGGATATCCTCCATTTACGTCACACGAAAGAGCGTTCGAAAATTTTGTGAAGTCACCTCAGCCAGTGTCTGCAATGACACACCCTTGAGATCAGCGAGATATTCAGCCACGTGTCTGACAAAGCCCGGCTCATTGGTCTTGCCACGCATCGGGACGGGAGCCAGATAAGGCGAGTCGGTTTCGATCAGCATGCGCTCCAGCGGTACGTCACGTGCGACGGCCTGCAAATCCTTCGCATTTTTGAAAGTCACGATGCCCGAGAAAGAAATATAAAAACCCATCGCCATGGCGGCGGTCGCTACTGCCTGAGATTCGGTAAAGCAGTGCATGACGCCAGCCACGCCCCCCTGGTCGGTCCCTGCTTTTTCTTCATGCAGGATGCGCAGCGTGTCTTCCGATGCCGATCGGGTATGAATGATCAACGGCTTGCCACTCCCTCTGGAGGCACGAATATGGGTGCGAAAGCGTTGCCGCTGCCACTCCAGATCGCCGCTCAGACGGTAATAGTCGAGGCCCGTTTCGCCAATCGCGACGATGCGCGGATTTTCTGCCTGTTGCACCAGCAGCTCGACCGTAGGCTCGGGAGTATCTTCGTAATCCGGGTGCACACCCACCGATGCGTAGATGTTCGGATGGGTTTCAGCCAGTGCCAGCACCTGTGGAAAATCAGGCAGCGTTACCGACACGCAGAGCGCGTGGGTGACCTGATTTTTTTCCATCTTGTCCAGAATAGCGGGCAGCCGCTCGGCCAATTCAGGAAAATTAATATGACAGTGGGAATCGATGAACATAGGGCGTCAGAGTGGCGCTTGCTTTTTGTTAAAGCCTCGCAGTTGCCGGCGTCAGAAACGCGCCATTGTACGCCGGCTACATGGTGTGCGTCGGTCGTGATGACCCCAGTGCCGTACCGAGGATTTCTTCAATACGCTGGCGCACACGGCGACCGGCATCATCCGCAGGAAACTGCACGCCGATACCCTGCGTGTGATTGTTGGCCGCGCCCGCCGGCGTAATCCAGACCACTTTGCCGGCCACTGGGTAGCGGGCTTCATCCTGCATCAGGTTCAGCAACAGAAAAACTTCCTCACCCAGCTGGCAGCTGCGGTTGCCCGGCACGAAAACGCCGCCGTTCTGCAAAAATGGCATGTAGGCGGCGTACAGCGCAGAACGCTCACGAATCGACAGCGACATCACCGAAGGTCGTGCCAGTGATGGGTCATGGGCGGGATGCGGGTCTTGCATGGTGTGTCCTCAGGCAAACAGGCGGGTGTAGTCCAACAGCATGTCTTCAATAAACAGGCGTGCCGACAGCGGATGATCCGCGACAGCACGGCGGCTGTTTGCATCGCGTAATGCCTGCTGCAATCGTTCGGAACTCACCCGGTTGATGATCGCGGCAAGGCGTGGCTGATGCTGGGGGTAGTAGCGTACCCGACCGCCGAGTTTTAAAGAAAACAAGTCATACAACCATCGCTGTTGCCATGCCAGCAGCAAGGACACCGGTGTTTTTTGTAGTCGTTCCGCCACGGTCAGTGCCGTGCCAGCCTCAGGTTTGGCCAGCAGACTGAGGAGCAACTCCCTGTCGCTCGCGGATTCATCCTCGGCGGCCGCCTGTGCCGCCAGAGGCGCACCGCCTTGCAGCGCCAGCCAGTGTGCGGCATCGCTGACGCCCTGTGCCTGGAGCCAGGCCAGCGCTTCGTCGGGTGCCGGCAGCGAAAGAGGGAATTGACGGCAGCGGGACAGAATCGTCGGCAAGAGTCGGTCCGGTCGGTGGCTGACCAGAATAAACAGCGTCTCCGGTGGCGGCTCTTCTAATGTCTTGAGCAACGCATTCGCGGAGGCGCTGTTGAGTGCCTCCGCCGGGTAGAGCAAGACCACGCGCAAACCACTGCGGTGCGTTGAGACGTTCATGAAACCCGCGAGTGATCGCACTTGCTCAATGCGTATCTCTTTGGAAGGTGTTTTGCTGCCAGCGCTTTTTTTGCTCGCGCCCTCCTCCGCTTCAGCGGCGTCGTCGCCATCATCCAGCTCAAGGACTTCGGGGCGCACGCGCCGGTAATCCGGATGTCCATATTGCAAAAACCAGCCGCAGGGATCGCAGGTACCGCAGGCAACGCCATCAAGTGCCGGCGCTTCGCATAGCACCGATTGCGCAAACTGCTCAGCAAAGGCGACCTTGCCAATGCCTTCGGATCCATGCAAAAGGATCGCATGGGGGAGACGCTCCCGCAGACCCTGCAAGCGCTCCCAGTCCTTGCGCTGCCAGGGATAAATAGCCGTTGTCATTTCAGCTGCCATCGCATAAGGCTGCAACGACTTGTTCTACCTGTGCTGACACGTCCGTTATAGGCCGCGTGCTGTCGATGACTTGTATGCGCGAGGGAAAAGCCTGCGCACGCATCAGATAAACATCCCGAACGCGCTGGAAAAAATCATCCTTTTCTTGCTCGAATTTGTCCAGCGCGCGACCGGAAGAAAGCCGCTCCCGAGCAACTTCCAGTGGCACATCGAACAAGAGCGTGAGATCCGGCTGAAGATCGGCGTGCACCCACTGTTCGAGCGCTCGCAGCTTGTCCAGCGCAAGCCGCCGGCCACCTCCCTGATAGGCGAAGCTGGCGTCGGTGAAACGATCCGAGATCACCCAGTCGCCACGATCCAGTGCCGGCTGAATGACGGCTGCAATGTGTTCCCGTCGCGCTGCAAACATGAGCAGTGCCTCGGTCTCCAGATGCATAGGCTCATGCAACAGCAACTCGCGCAGCTTTTCGCCCAGCGGTGTGCCACCGGGTTCGCGGGTGCTAATTACATGCAACCCCCGGTTGCGCAAATACTGCGCAACGGCACCCACGTGCGTTGACTTGCCGGCGCCGTCAACGCCTTCGAAGCTAATGAATTTTCCCTGTGCCATGGATGATCGCGCCGATGTAAGAGAGGTGTTAACGGTGGCGCTGAAACTTGTTGACTGCGCGGTTGTGATCGTCAAGATTGCTCGAAAATTCACTGCTGCCATCACCACGGGCCACGAAATACAAATCATTGCCCGTATCCGGATGCAGTGATGCATTCATCGATGCCTGCCCCGGCAAGGCAATCGGCGTCGGCGGCAAGCCGGAACGCTGATAGGTATTGTAGGCGGTGTCTTCCTGCAGGTCACGTTTGCGCAGATTGCCGTCAAAGCGCTCGCCCATACCGTAAATGACGGTGGGATCGGTTTGCAGTCGCATGCCCTGCCGCAGCCGGTTCACAAAAACGGAAGCGACGCGGGTGCGATCCTGCTCCCGGCCCGTTTCTTTTTCGACGATGGACGCCATGATCAGCGCCTCGTAAGGCGATGTATACGGCAAATCCGGTGCGCGGCTGGCCCAGGCCATGTCCAGTTTCTTCAGCTGCTGCTGATGCGCGAGGCGGTAAATTTGCAAATCGCTGGTACCTCGATCAAAAACATAAGTATCCGGATAAAAAAGGCCCTCAGGGTGGCCATAGCCGGGCACCACACGGGCAAGCCATTCGTCCTGATTCAATGCTTCGCTATCGTGCTTCAACCACGGATGCTTGGCGATCTCGGCACGCATCTGCGCGAATGTCCAGCCCTCAATGATAGTGATGGATTCCTTGATGGTGTCGCCGCGAGAAAGCGCACTGAGTAAGGTCAGCGGCGTCGTGCCCGGTTTGAGACGGTAGCTGCCAGGCTTGACGGACCGGGTACTCAGGCCACGAGCCAGCAGTTCCATCAGCAGCGGCGATGCGGGCACGCCTGCTGCATGCGCCTGACGCAACGCACTGCGCATGCTGCTGCCCTGCGCTACCGTGAATTCCAGGGCGGGTGCATCATGAGGCATCAGAGGGTCGCGCGCCCAGTAAATCAGGGCAGCGCCTGCACCCAGCACCGCCAACACCAGCACGACAATGATCTTTTTTAGGACCGCCAT
>JBILCO010000001.1:0-41354 GCA_044353075.1 Burkholderiaceae bacterium | reverse complement strand
ACGCGGTTCGACTCAACCACGACCAGGAAGCCGTCTTTTGTCCAGCAAACGCCGTTCGGGTTCTTGAATTTGATCGAAGGAGCGAAAGGCTTGACTTCGTCAGCGGTCATGTCGCCGTTACGGTCAGTCACAGCCCAAACGGTGGTCTTGCGGGTGCCAACAAACAGCATGTTGGTCGAAGGAGCAACCGCCATGTAACGTGCGTCAGGGACGACAGCGTACAGTTCGATCTTGAAGCCTTCAGGCATCTTGATCTTTTTCAGGTTGGCCTTGAGCTGGTCAACATTCTTGCCGCTCTGTGGAACGGTAGGGATGTCGATTGCTGTGTCGGTGTTTTTCATTGCCGAGATCTTTTCCAGATTCTCGTCTTTCGCAAAGCTGGATGCGGAGAACGCAACAAGCATCGCCGATGCCAGAACGCTCTTCACAAATACGTTGGATTTAGCCAAGTTTAATCTCCGATTGGTTTTCTGTTGACTGAGGAATGAACCACATGACCCAAGCAAAACTTTCATTTATGTTTTAACAACAAATTTTAAAAGTTCGGCATTGATACACATTGGGGCCATGGAATATAAAGTTTCCACTCTTTTGGCCACAAGTGAATTTTTTTCACCAATAGCGTGTTTCCGCCCTGTCGCCCTTTTAGATCTCAACAATGTCTCAAAGAAGAGCGTTAAGTGAGCAAAATGAAAACGCCTGCGAGCAACAAAGCAGGCAGGCGTTGGCCGGGAGTCCGACAATTTGGCTCAGCGAATCACGACGCCCCAGGGCATCTCGCCCACTTTTATTTCGCCGGACGGCGCCAGTTGTTCAGTATCAATGACTGTCACGGAATTGGAGCGGCCATTCGCGACATAAAGCTTTTTGCCATCGGGCGTGATCGCCATGTTCCACGGACGCTTGCCCACCGGGATAGTCGCTACCACGGTATTGTCGGATGTATCGATCGCAGAGACGGTACCGTCCTTGCCGTTCGAAATGTAAACGCGCCTGCCGTCCGGTGCCATGGTGACCCCGTTACAAAAATTACCGGCTTTGATTTGCTTGATCACCTTGCGGCTGGCGACATCGATTGCGTACACCATGCTGGCCATTTCCGAGGCCACGTAAACAACCTTGCCGTCAGGACGAAATGCCATGCCGCGCGGCCGGTCGCCGACTTTCACGGAACCGATCTGTTTGCGTTTTTTTACATCAATGATATCCACTCTGTCGGCTTCCTCAGCCGAGACAAACATCAGTGTGCCGTCCGGACTGAACACCGCGTGCTCCGGGTTTTTACCCTTGGTTTTCACCGCAAACATTTTGCGACCCGTCTCTGTCGAAATGAAATTCACAGAGTTACTGACTTCAGAGGCAGCCGCGACCCATTTGCCATCGGGTGACATGGACACCCCCTCCGGCGATTCGCCAAGATCAATAGTCCCTGCGACTGCGCGCTCTTCCAGATTGATTTTGACCAGCACATTGTTGGGCTGATCACTGACATACAACGTCTTGCCATCAATGGAAACGGCCAGTCCGCGAGGCTTGTCGCCTGCCTTGATTTCGGTAATTACCGTGTCTGTTTCCGTATCGATGACGGACAAGGTGCCCGATTTCTCATTGGGCACGTAGGCGAACGGCGCTGCCAGCGCCATGGTTGGAGCGCACAGCGCGGCGAGCGCCAGCGTCAGGCCGGTAAATGAAAAAAAGTTTTGCTTAATTTGCATACGAATGCGCCTTTATTCTGAAAAGGAGGAATGAATTCCTGGACAGGGAGGAAACAAGCCACAAAGCATAACCCAAGCGGCTGGATAAAGTGCCCCACAAGCGACCCAAAAAAATAATTTCCAAATTCGGGTAGGATGGCGCGTCCATCAGGGTCGGAGGTTGCCTTGCCGCTTGCGAGATCGGCCCTGGCATCCATCCCATTACTTTTGAAAGACTTGCATGTCCGAACAATTCACCGAACATGACTGGCGGCGATTTCTTGTCAGCATAGGCGAAGACCCTGACCGGCCCGGTCTGCGTGAAACGCCGGCGCGTGTGGCAAAAGCCTGGATGTCCTGGACTTCCGGCTATCAGCAAAATCCTGCCGATGTGCTCAAGACCTTTGAGGACGGCGCAGAGCAATACAACGAACTGATCGTTGTGCGCAATATTCCTGTCTATAGCCATTGTGAGCATCATCTCGCCCCATTTTTTGGCAAGGCGACCGTAGGTTATATGCCAAACGGAAAAATCGTCGGCCTGTCCAAACTGACGCGTCTGGTCGAATGCTTTTCACGGCGCTTGCAAGTACAGGAGCGAATGACCATACAGATTGCCAATGCGCTGATGGAAACGCTGGAACCTAAGGCGGTTGGCGTCGTTGTCCGCTGCCGTCATCTCTGTATGGAAAGCCGTGGCATCCGGACTGCGGGCGAGGAAACGGTAACCTCGGCCATGCTGGGTGAATTGCAGCCGAATCTGGCCATGCGCACGGAGTTTCTGGATTTGGCGCGCGAGGATAACGGTCGATGGTAAACCCGCAGCCGGGGCGGTGTTCCCGGCGCTGGCGCTGATTAGACTTTCTTTTTTGTCGATTTTTTGGCCGGGGCAAGCATCGTGCCCCGACACGCTGCTGTGCCACACCGGCACGCATACGCTTGCTTCAGCGCTTTGGTCATCTTTTCCTCGATGACCAGCCCGTAGTCGTAGGACAGCTCTTCGCCGCGGGAAATGTCGCGCAATGCGTGAATATAAACCCGCCCTTTTTCTTCCTGGGCCTCGCAGTTTGGCGCACAGGAATGATTAACCCATCGCGCATCATTCCCCTGATCACCCCCATCGATCAGTTTGCCGCTTTCCAGACTAAAAAAGAATGTGTGGTGCGGATTTTCCGGATCAAGGCCGAAACGTTTTTCTGCCTGATTTTCGGTAATGCGTTTCCCACCGTACTCAATGATGCGCGCGCCCGCAGGAATTTTCCTTGTGGCGAACACGCCGTTGCCGTGAATGATGGAATGGCGGACCCGTATCGAACTGTCCGCAAGCAAGGTGGGTGATGTTACCGGTGCGGCTCGGGTTGATTTCATGGGGCTGGTACCTGCGTGCGCAAGAGTCGGTATAAGAATCTTTTTCGTGTCATGCCTTTAACAGCACGATCAAACCGGGCTGGCGGCAAAAAGCAGTGGATGATAGCGTGCGGGAACCCTGCGAGACAAGCAATGCATGCGTTTTGGCAAACAGTGCCATGCAACGCCGCGTATTTTTTCCTCGTGAGCGGTAAATTTTTCTTCCACAATCCAAGACAAATGCGGATATCAGCGGCCGCAAGCCCATGGCACATGACTTGCGATGCATTGAAGGCTTCGTCCATCAATAAGCAAGGAGAAACGTATGCCTATGCCTCAAATCAAGCCCGGCCTCGCTGGAATTTTCCTCGGACTCGTCAGCACGGCACTTTTACTCAATTCGCCGATCGTCCATCCTCAGGAAAACGCAGGCCAGCCATCCGCAACGCAAAGTGAAGGAGGAAGCGCGTCGGGTGCATCATCAACCACTACTACCACTACCACCGAATCTGCCGGTGCGTCCGAGATCAGACTGAGCCAATCCGATGAGCGCATGCTCAAGCAACTGGCCCAGGCACATCTTTCGGAAATCAACTTGGGTAAGCTGGCGCAAGACAAAGCGCAAAGCGATGAGGTGAAAAGCTTCGCCAAGAAAATGGTCGATGACTACACCAAAGCACAGGACGAGCTGCGTCAGCTCGCCCAGTCCAAGAGCATCACCTTGCCCACTGAACCGGATCGGCAGCAGCAGTCGGTTGAGAAAAAACTGGCAGCACTCTCAGGTGAAAAATTTGACCGCCAGTACATGCAGCACGAAGGGACGCGCGCTCATCGTGAAACCCATCGACTGCTTGAGCGGATTACCAGCAAGGCAGAGGATGCCGAGCTCAAGAGCCATGCAGGCAAAATTATCGGCACTGTAGAAAGCCATCAGCAAATGGCCACCGACACCCGCAAAAATCTGAAATCGACCAGTGAAGGCAAAAGTGGTATTGGCACTGGCGGCGAAGGTCGATCGGAATCTCCGGGCGGATCGGGTTCATCCGGTTCATCAGGCGGTGCGTCTGATGCCGCGCCCGGCAGCAGTGGAACCAGCCAGTAAGCGCTGAGCATGCTGGCGCAGGGCGCTTTGGGTACAATGGCGGCCTTCTGGTTGCGCGGCGATGAGGATTCATCGCCCGCCCTGCACCCCCACTATCGGGCCTGCCCGCATGCTGCGACTTACAGACCTACATCTTCCGCTCGACCATCCTGAATACGCATTAAAAGAAGCGGTACTCGACCGGTTGGGGATCGCTCCTGATCAGCTGCGAGCTTTGCATATTTTCCGTCGCGCCTTCGATGCGCGAAAAAAATCGGCGATCCAGTTGGTCTATACCGTCGATGTCGATGTTGACGACGAAGCGGTGCTGTTATCGCGCCGCCTGCCCAAACTGGGACCGACCCCCGATCTGACTTATCAGTTCGTCGCACAAGCCCCGGCCAAGGCGCCTCTGCGTCCGGTGGTCATTGGCTTTGGCCCTTGCGGATTGTTTGCGGCCCTCATTCTCGCGCAATCCGGATTTCGGCCCATCATCATTGAGCGTGGCAAACCGGTGCGAGAGCGCACCAAAGATACCTTTGGTCTCTGGCGCAAGCGCGAACTGCATCCGGAATCCAATGTGCAATTCGGCGAGGGCGGTGCAGGTACTTTTTCGGACGGCAAGTTGTGGACTCAGGTCAGTGATCCCCGGCATTACGGACGCAAGGTGCTGGAAGAGTTTGTCAAGGCTGACGCGCCGCCGGAGATTCTGTATGTGAGCAAGCCCCACATTGGTACTTTCCGTTTGGTCAAAATGATCGAGCAGATGCGCGCGGATATCATCGCACTGGGTGGTGAGTTTCGATTTGAACAGAAGGTGGATGGACTGGAAATTGTCAACGGTGCGATTCGCGGCTTGCATTTGTCCACAGGCGAGCAGATTGATGCGGACCATGTGGTGCTGGCCATTGGTCACAGCGCGCGCGACACTTTCCAGATGGTGCATGATGCCGGCGTTTATATCGAAGCCAAACCCTTCTCCGTTGGTTTCCGTATCGAACATCCGCAATCACTGATAGACCGCGCACGCTTTGGTGTGCATGCCGGCAATCCGATTCTGGGCGCGGCAGATTACAAGCTGGTTCACCACGCGAGCAACGGACGCTCGGTTTACAGCTTTTGCATGTGTCCCGGTGGCACGGTGATTGCTGCCGCCTCTGAGCCGGGGCGTGTGGTCACTAATGGCATGAGCCAATATTCGCGCAATGAGCGCAATGCCAATGCTGGCATTGTGGTGGGTATTACCCCGGCTGATTATCCCGGTAGTCCGCTGGCGGGCATTGATTTTCAGCGATCGATCGAGTCTCGCGCTTTCGAACTCGGCGGCTCAAATTACGATGCACCCGGGCAGCTGGTCGGTGATTTCATTGCGGCGCGGCCGTCAAAAGACTGGGGTGCCGTGCTCCCTTCTTATCAACCGGGTGTGAAGCTCGGTAGTCTCGATCCTGCATTGCCGCCGTATGCGATTGAAGCGATTCGCGAGGCGCTGCCCGCATTCGACAAGCAGATTCGTGGTTTTGCGATGCACGATGCGGTGCTGACCGGTGTCGAGACGCGCACCTCGTCGCCGGTACGTATCCGTCGCGGAGACAATTTTCAGAGTATCAATACCGTGGGCCTGTATCCCGCTGGCGAAGGCGCTGGTTATGCGGGCGGCATCATGTCTGCCGCGATTGATGGAATTCGGATTGCCGAAGCGGTTGCTTTGTCGATCTGTGCGCGCCACAAATGACATAGGCCGCATCAGCGGCCCATGGTGTTCGACACAGCAGCGGTGCGCTGCGACGTCTTAGTTTTTCTTCGAGCGTGAAGGCTTCTCGGTAGCCGGAACAAAATGCTTGGCGGCTTCGTTCATGCTGTCTTCCATCGTCTCTGCCGCATGCTTGCCGGCTTTAACGATCTGTTCGTAGGCGGCATTCGCGTTGGCGACACTGGCTTTGAGCAGGGAAACAGCATTCTCGGTACCGGCCGGCGCTGCTTTCGACAGATCGTCGATCAGCTTGTTGACCTGACGTGACGTTTCGCTGATGCGAGCCTCGGTCACCTTGGTAATTTCAGCCTGAGCACGGGTGGCGATGCTGGCCACATGACGGCCATAAGCCAGCGCCTTCTCGGCATTCGGCTGAGCCTGGGAAGACGTCAGCGCGAAAACTTCTTGCGCATCTTTTGCCGAAAGAATTTGTTGTGCAGCAGCAGAGCTGTGTTCCAGCGAAGCTTTTGCCGTTGCGATGTTCAGCTCAACCAACTCCGCCATGCTGTGCAGGGTCTTGTTGGCGAAATCGTTCGTTGCAGCAATTTGAGCGTCGATCGACGCTTTGGTGGCGTTAGAAAACTGGTCAGCGGTCGTAAACATGGCGTTTCTCCTTATTGTTCCGGTGGATTCCGATAAGCGCCGATGCTTTGTGCGGCGCAACAAATCGAATTCTACGGGCTTCCGACCCCATGTCAAGCAGTTTTTGTGCGGCACAGCATAAACAATCATGCGGTTATCCCGAGGCTTGTCATTGGGTTACTATTTTTCATCAAAAGGCCGAAGACAGACGGGGTTTTACCGGCCTTGGGCAGGGGGACTCCTATAATCGCTGACCCGGCTACGACTGCGATATCGAATGAATACTGCCCACTATGCTCACTGGCCTGCTGGCCTGCCTCATCAGCTCACCCCGCCTGCGACCAGTGTTTACGACAATCTCGAGACTTCAGCCCGTCGATATCCAGAAAAGTCAGCCCTGATTTTTTATGGCCGCGACATTAGCTACCGGGAATTGATACATCAAGTCGATGCCCTAGCGGGTTACCTTCAGCAGGTCTGTGGTGTGCGGCGCGGCGACCGGGTGCTCCTGCATATGCAGAATTGTCCGCAATTCGTGATGGGTTTCTACGCGATCCTGCGCGCAGACGCTGTGGTTGTGCCGGTCAATCCGATGCTGCTAACCGACGAGTTGCGCCATACCGTCACCGACAGCGGCGCGCGAGTCGCGCTCTCTGCGCAGGAATTGCTGCCGCAACTCAGGCCATTGCAGGCTGAAGGTCTGATCGATCATGCTGTCATCGCCTGTTATGCAGATTATGTGGGTGCCAGCGATGATCCCATGCCCGGCTGGTTATCTGCCTCGCGCCTGCCCCTGCCGGAGGCGGCGTTCGTGCCGTGGCACGAAGCGCTTGCTTTCGAAAAGCGGCCCGCATCGCATCAAGCGGGCCCGGATGATCTGGCCTGCATGCCCTACACGTCAGGGACTACCGGTCGTCCGAAGGGCTGCATGCATACGCATCGCAACATGATGTTCCCGGTGGTCAGCGCCGCGCTCTGGGCCGGCGGCTCACCCGACCACCAGGTCTTGGCGTGTCTGCCAATGTTTCACGTGACTGGCATGCAGATCAGCATGAATGCGGCTATTTACACTGGTGCAACACTGATCATCATGCCGCGCTGGGATCGCGATCTTGCCGGCCGCTGGATCACACAGTACCGGATCACCAGCTGGACCAGTATACCGACGATGATGATCGACTTCCTGTCCAATCCGCGGCTGGACGACTATGACATCAGCAGCCTCAAGCGGGTGTCCGGCGGCGGAGCAGCGATGCCCGCCGCAATTGCGCAGAAATTGCTGGAGTTGACCGGCCTGCGGTACATGGAAGGCTATGGGCTGTCGGAGACCATTGCGACCACCCATTCGAATCCCTTGCAAAAGCTCAAGCAGCAATGTTTGGGGATACCGATTTTTTCGGTCGACTCGCGTGTCATCGATCCGCAAACGCACGCGATGTTGCCGCCCAACGAAGTGGGCGAGATCATCATGCATGGACCGCAAATTTTTCAGGGCTATTGGGGTGATGATGAAAAAACCCGAGAAGCTTTCATCGATATCGACGGCAAACGATTTTTCCGCTCGGGTGACCTCGGTTATGTCGACGACGAAGGATTTTTCTTTTTCACCGACCGACTCAAGCGCATGATCAACGCCAGTGGCTACAAAGTCTGGCCGGCTGAAGTCGAGGCGATCATGTACCGGCACCCCGACATTCGCGAGTGTTGCATCATTGCCGCTCATGATGATTATCGAGGTGAGACCGTCAAAGTGGTGGTGGTACTCAACGATGGCGCACAGCTCACCGCTGATCAGCTGATCCAATGGGCGCGGGATGAGATGGCCGCTTATAAAGTCCCGCGACTGGTGGCCTTTGTTGAGTCCTTGCCAAAATCAGCCACCGGTAAAGTGATGTGGCGACAATTGCAGGAAGCAGAGAAAAATTCATGAGCATTGTTTTATCCACGCTGAACGCGCGCTACTCCCATACGTCGCTGGGATTGCGCTACCTATTGGCCAATATGGGCGATCTGCAATCGCAAACGCAGATACAAGAATTTGTGATTGGTGTCCGTGCTGCTGACGTGGTAGAAAAGCTGCTGGCACTCCGCCCACGGGTGATTGGGTTCGGTGTCTATATATGGAATGTTGATGAGCTTACGCATATTGTGGCGCTACTCAAACGCGTTGCGCCTGAGGTCACGATTCTGCTGGGTGGGCCTGAGGTGTCGCATGAAACGAGCGACCAGCGAATCATTACACTCGCCGATTACGTGGTCACTGGATGGGGGGACAAGACCTTTCCTAGGCTATGCAGTGAAATTCTGCACGGACCCAGACCCCTCATGAAGATCCATGTGGGAGAACAGCCCCCAATGGATCAGATTGCCTTTCCATACGCGCACTACAACGCCGACGATATTGCGCAGCGCACCGTTTATGTCGAGGCATCGCGCGGCTGTCCGTTCAAATGCGAATTTTGTCTGTCCGCACTCGACAAGACGGCCTGGCCATTTCCTCTAGCTGCCTTGCTGGAGGAGCTTGAGAGCTTGCACGCTAGAGGCGCACGAGTTTTCAAGTTTGTCGATCGCACCTTCAACCTGAATATAAAAAATAGTCTGCGCATCCTGCAATTCTTTCTCGATAAGCTCGACGCTTACCCCGATGATCCAGTATTTGCCCATTTCGAGCTGGTGCCGGACCATTTGCCCGACGCATTGAGGGACAGTATCCGGCGCTTCCCGCCGGGCACGCTGCAGTTCGAAATCGGCATCCAGAGTTTCAATCCCGAGGTGCAGGCCACCATCAGTCGTAAGCAAGACAATGACAAAGCGATGGACAATTTGCGCTGGCTACGTGAAGACACCCACGCCCATTTGCACGTTGATCTGATTGCAGGTTTGCCTGGGGAGGATATCGACAGCTTCGCGCGCGGTTTCGATCAGCTGATCACTCTGCAGCCACATGAAATCCAGATGGGCATACTCAAGCGTCTGCGCGGCACACCGATCATCCGCCACACCGACACGTATGGGCTCATTTTTGATCCGGCACCGCCGTATCAGATTCTCGCAACCGATCGTATTGATTTCAGCATGACGCAGCGCATTGTGCGATTTGCGCGCTATTGGGATCTGGTAGCAAATTCAGGTCGTTTTGCAGCACGCATGCCGGCTGTGCTGGGTGACAAGCCGTTTGTGCGATTTCTTGCCTTGTCGGACTGGTTGTATGCGCATACAGATGCGACGCATCGCATTTCACCGGAGCGACTCGCCCGCCTGCTTGATACCTGGCTGCAATCGCAGTCCGACAATCAGCAGGACGGACATCAGGATAATCGGCACGAGGAAAAGACACTGTCGGATATTTTTTCAGGCAGCGAAAAGGGACTGACGTCAGCAACCCGACGACAACAACGGCATCAGGCGGCGTTACCTTCAGCGCCGGCGCGCCAGGCTTCGATCAGCGAGCGTGCTTCCTCGCCGAGCGAGGAGAGTGGGCGCGTGCGGGCACCATCAAAAATCATCAACGCGTAGGTATCCGCGAGCGCATTGACTTCGGGCGACAGTGCGCGCTCCTCTCCAACAGAGGGCCGCATTCTCCGCCAGTAGTTAATGGCAGATTCCAGTTCGGTCAGCGTAAGATCCATGGCGGTATTGTAGCTTTCATCCATCAATCCAGTCCTAATTCCTTGCTCAGTAAATCCGCGCCGGCAGCCAGCGCGCGCAGCTTGGCAGATGCCACGTCCCGAGGCATGGTGACCAGACCACAATTCGTGCAGCCCTGAATGTGTTCAACGTCAGCGTACTGCATTGCACGACGCAAGACATCAGCGACAGCCTCGGGCGTTTCGACTTGCTGGGTGCCGACATCAATCGCACCGACCAGCACGTCCTTACCTTTGAGCATGGAAATAAATTCCATCGGTACGCGCGAATTCTGGCATTCGAGGCTCACCTGATCAATGCCGCTGTTGGCCAGCAGTGGAAACACATGTTCGTACTGTCGCCACTCTTCGCCGAGACCCTGCTTCCATTTGATATTGGCTTCAATGCCATAGCCATAGCAAATATGTACCGCCGATTTGCATGAGAGCCCCTGTGCCGCGCGCTCAAGCGTCTTGACACCCCAGTCACGCACTTCATCAAAAAACACATTGAACGCGGGTTCATCAAACTGCACAACATCCACGCCTGCGGCTGCCAGTTCTTTGGCCTCTTCATTGAGAATTTCTGCAAAAGCCCAGGCCAGCTTTTCTCGGCTCTTGTAGTAATTGTCATACAAGGTGTCGATCATGGTCATCGGGCCGGGCAGCGTGAACTTGATCGGCCCTTGGGTCAGCGCACGCAAGCGTTTGGCATCTTCGACGAAAACGGAGCGCGTACGTGCGACCTTGTCGACCACGACCGGCACTTCAGCGTCATACCGATTACGGATCCGGACGGTCTTGCGGTTCACAAAATCGACGCCACTCAGGTGATCAATGAACGTTGTCACAAAATGCTGCCGGGTCTGTTCACCATCGCCGATCACGGTAATGCCCGCGCGCAGCTGATCATCCACCGCCAGTCGCATTGCATCGGACTTTGCCTGTGCCAGCGCTTCACCCTGTAATTGCCAGGGTGCCCACAGTTTTTCAGGCTCAGCCAGCCAGGCCGGTTTAGGCAGGCTGCCGGAAATAGCGGTCTTGATACGCTGGGACATGCAGTCTCCTGAAAGCGGTTGTTTTATGGTGCGGGCAATGCAAAAGGACGGTCATTATGCCGTACCGCCTTTGCTTATGCCCGCAAGCCTGGGCGATGCCCCGCGCTCAGCGTTCGCGGAGAAACGCTTCCAGCCTTTGTACGCCGAGCGCCAGACGCTCGGTCGCGCTGGCAAAGCACCAGCGAATGGCGCCCTCGCCTTCGGGTCCGAATGCGCTGCCGGGCGCCAGACCCAGTCCGGCTTCAGCAACCAGTCGTTTGCACAGCGCGAGCGAATCGGTTTCGCCTTCAATGCGGAAAAACAAATACATGGCACCCGCAGGACGTGGCGCAATAATGCCCGCATCGCGGAAGACCGGGCGTGAGAGCTCTTCGTAAAGGTAGTTGCGTGCCTGCGTGTAGCGCGCAATGGAGCGTGTCACGATTTCATCGCCCTGCCCAACAGCGACGATACCCGCCTTTTGCACAAAGCCAGGTGCGCAAGAGGTGTTGTACTCGATCAGTTTGCCCAGATCTGCCATCAGTGAGATCGGTACCTGCATCCAGCCCAATCGCCACCCTGTCATCAGCCAGGATTTGGAAAAGCTGTTGGTTGACACCACCCGCTCGTTCATCTCGGCGATATCAAGAAATGAGGGCGCGCAGAGGCGCGCACCGGCCGGCATGTCGTAGACCAATCGCTCATAGACATCATCAGCGAGCAACCAGATGCCATGCTTGCGGCAATGATCGAGCACGATTTGCTGCTGCGCCCTGGGCATGGTCCAGCCAGTGGGATTGTTGGGCGAGTTAATGAGCAATGCCTTCGTGTCCGGCGTCAGTGCATCCAGCAGTCGATCAAGGTCCAGCTCCCAGAGCGGGTCGGCGCGCTGTGTCGACAGCTGCAAGGGTACCGAAATCACTTCGGCGCCCAGTATCTTCGGTATCTCGATCAGGTTCGGCCACAGCGGTGTAACGATCACGACGCGATCGCCGGGATTGAGTAGCAGTTGCGCCACCAGCATGAGCGCAGACACGCCGGAGGACGTGACGGCGATATGTTCCGCGCTGACCGGCTGATGCAGGTCTGTCGAATAGCGCGCCAGTGCTTCACGCAGCTCAGGTAGCCCGAGGTTGTGGGTATAAAACGTATCGCCCGCATCAAGCGCCGACTTGGCCGCTTCGCGAATAAAATCCGGCGTGACTTCATCGGGTTCGCCGAACCAGAAGGGCAGTACATCGGCGCGTCCCATGCCGGCATTCGCCACTTCCCGAATGCGTGAAGCGCCCAGCGACTGTACGGCGGCGCGGGAAAGGGTGTCGTAGGACTTCATTGCATCAGACAAAAAAGATCACCAATAAAAACAGCACACAAAGGATCGCGCTCGAAAGATCCTATGCAAAAGATCACACGCAAAAGATCACACGCAAAAGATCACATGCAAAGGAACAAACGATTGGCGAGATCGAGCATGAATGCCGGCTGCAGATAAGCAGAAAAAATCAACGCTACCAAAGCAGCGCCAAGCAACAGCAGCAAGAGGCGAGTGCGGTACCAGTGCATCATGCTGTCACCGGTGCTTCGCGCACAATGGCGCCTTCCCGGATTGGCAGGTTCACCAGTCCGGCAAAAATACCCAGCGCAATCGTGATTATCCACACCGTGTTGTAGTTGCCTTCCAGCGTATGAAGATAGCCTCCCAGCCACACGCCGAGGAAGCTGCCGATCTGGTGTGAAAAGAAAACAAAGCCCGACAGCATCGACAGATAGCGCATACCGAAAATGCCGGCGATTACACCGTTCGTCAGCGGGATCGTGGACAGCCATAACAGCCCCATCGCCGCCGCGAACACATAAGCGGAAAGTGCTGACAAGGGCGCTAGCAGAAAAATCGTGATGATTACGGCGCGCGCAAAATAGATGCCCGACAGCAGATAGCGCTTGGGTATGACGTCTCCCAGCTTACCAGCGTAGTAAGAGCCAAATATATTGAATAGCCCGATCAGTGCGAGCGCAACGACTGCGACCATCGGATCATTCATGCCCTTGTCGCGCAGATAAGCGGGCAGGTGCATGCCAATGAAAACCACCTGAAAGCCGCAGACAAAATAGCCGCACACCAGCAGCTGGAAAGGCCGGTAGGCAAAGGCTTCGCGTGTCGCTTCAAGAATGCTTTGCTGTGGCCCCGGTGTGACCGCCGGCGCTGCAGGTTCGCGTAGCAGCCACGCGAGCGGAACCATCACCAGCACCACCAGCACGGCCAGCATCAGGAGCGCCTGGTGCCAATCGGTCGCAGCGATCAATTGCTGTTCTACCGGCACCATCGCAAATTGACCAAATGATCCTGCAGCACCGAGGATGCCGAATGCCCATGAGCGTTTTGCCGCCGACGCTGTGCGTCCGACAATGCCTGACAGAGCGCCGAATGCGGTGCAGGACAGCGCGCCGCCGAGCAGTACGCCCGAGCCGATGATGAACAGACCAGCCTGATCGACGAATGCCATCCACAACAGTCCGGACATATACAGGAATGCGCCGAAGATCACGACGCGTGCGGCACCCATCCGGTCGGCCGCGATACCTGCGAGTGGACCAAATACCCCCCACATCAGATTCTGAGCCGCCATCGCGAGCGAAAAGGTTTCGCGTGTCCACGCATGCTGCAGCGATATCGGTTGCAGCCAGAAACCAAACCCATGGCGAACCCCCATGGCCAGAGACAGGATGACGCCGCTGGCGATTAGTACGGTCGAGAGTTTGGGCGCAGCAGTGGTGTTGAACATGTCGGGCAGCGATAGCAAAGCTGCCCGACAGTGTAGCGCATGCATCGGATGGGCCTTACTGCACGGCGTGCATCCACAGCGTCTGCGTTTAAGGACGTTTACTGGCCTGTGCTCGGGCTGGTGGTGGGTCCGGGTGTCGTGCTCGGTGTGGGACTGGTGGTGCTAGGGGTGTCCGTACCGGTGCCGCCCATGCCGCTGCCACCCATACCACCGCCCGAAGTGCCGGAGGAGGATCCGCTGCCGCTGGTGTCGCCAGTCGAACCGCCGGTTGAGCTACCTGTTGAGCCGCCGGTTGAACTGCCGCTGCCGGAATCGGAGGGCATGCTGCCGGTGCTGCTGCCCGAGGTGCCCGAACTAGGGGTGCTTGAACCCGAGCTACGCTCTTTTCCTTCACCTGAACCGCCGCCGGTCATTCCCGCACACGCACTCAGTAACACGGCGCAGGCAATCGGTATCATCCATTTGGTCATAAATCACTCCCGCAAAAATATAAAGGCAGTACGTAGAAATGCGACGTACTGGAAGACTGCATGAACATGCCGTCAGTAGAAGCGGAAGTGATGCGAAAAGTTCGGGATAGCGTCGGAGGCATTGAGTTCACGCAAGGCACGGTGCCTTGCGTGATGCGGGTCAGCGAGTAGAGCCGAGAAAACTCAAGCGGCTTTTTTTGCGGTAGATTTTTTGGCAACCGCTTTCTTGGCGACGGCTTTCTTTGCCACCGCTTTTTTGGCCACGGCCTTTTTTGCGACCGCTTTTTTAGCGACCGCTTTTTTGGCAGCGACTTTCACGGGCGCGGCTTTTGACGGTGCTTTCGCAGCGACTTTTTTCGCTGCCTTTTTCGCGGGTGCTGCGCCGTCTTCCTGCTCCGCCTCATCCTTTGCGCCCGCCTTGCCTTTGCGTGGTTCGAATTCGAAACTCACTTTGCCATCTTTGCCTTTGGCCAGATAGGCCTTGAAAGGCCGGCGGGTGCGTTGCGAAACAAAACCCGGGAGCAGATCAGTACGCCCTTCAGTGAGCAGCTTGACCATCTGCTCAGGCAGGATTTCCTGCTGCAGGATGATGCGACCGCTACGGAAATCACAGGCTTTGGGTTTAGCCAGCGTTTTTTCGCAGAAGTAGGCAAGGCCGACTTCATAGACGCCGCCACCACATTTCGGGCAGGCGCCCAGCGGGGTTTGTCCGCTGAGATCGACCGGTTCGGCATTCTCGTCATCCGCACCGCTCTGCCCGAAATCGAATTCGAGTTTGTAATTCTTGATTTCCTCGTCGCGTGAAATTTTCAGTATGGCGGCGAACGGACGGCCCATCTTCGAGCGGAAACCCTGCAATGGCCCGATGGTGCGCTCCGTCAGCAGCTCTTCGACTTCAGTGACTTCAAACTGACGGCCGCCGGGTATTTTGCTGATTGAGAATTCGCATTTCGTGCACGCGAAGCGACGATAATTTTCTTTGACCACGCTGCCGCAATTGGGACAAGGCGTCTTTAGCGTTGCATAGTCGCCGGGGATGGTGTCGTTATCGTATTCTTTGGCACGCTTGACGATGATCTGCGTCATTTGTGCGATTTCGCGCATGAACTCTTCACGGCTGATGTTGCCGCGCTCCATTTGCGCCAGCTTGAATTCCCACCCGCCCGTCAGCTCGGGGGCAGTCAGCTCGGAGACACCCAGACCGCGCAGCAACGTCATGAGCTGGAACGCTTTGGCTGTGGGGATCAATTCCCGCGCTTCGCGCACCAGGTATTTTTCATTCAGCAGGCCTTCAATGATGGCTGCGCGGGTCGCTGGGGTACCCAGGCCTTTGCCCGCCATCGCATCGCGCAGTTCTTCATCGTCAACCAGTTTGCCTGCACCTTCCATCGCTGACAGCAGCGTCGCTTCCGAGTAGCGTGCCGGCGGTTTGGTCACCAAGCTGTGTATGTCGACTTTATCGGACTTCACCTTTTCGTCTTTGGCCACGGGCACCAGCGTGCCGGTCGTTTCGCCGTCTTTCGCATCCTTCGAGGGCTCAATGGCTTCCTTGCCGTACACGGTCAGCCAGCCGGGATTGGTCAGGATTTTGCCTTCGGTCTTGAATTGGTGGCCCGATACTTCGGTGAAGCGCGTGGTGATCAGATATTCCGCTGCAGGAAAGAAAACCGCCATGAAACGGCGCGTGACGAGGTCATAGAGTTTTTGCTCAGGCTCGGACAGATTTTTTGGCGCTTGCGTGGTCGGAATGATCGCAAAGTGATCGCTGATCTTCGTGTTATCGAAAATACGTTTGTTGGGCTTGACCCATTTGCTGTTGAGAATCTGGGCTGCAAATGGATAGTAATTATTACTTTCACTGAGCGTCTCAAGCGTCTCGGTGACTGTCGGCAGATAGTCCTCCGGCAGATGCCGTGAATCCGTACGCGGATAGGTCAGCACCTTGTGACGTTCGTACAGTGCCTGCGCCAGGCCGAGCGTATTTTTTGCCGAAAAACCAAACCGGGCATTCGCTTCCCGCTGCAGGCTGGTCAGATCGAACAGCGCCGGCGCCATTGATGTGCTTGGCCGGGATTCTTCGGTGACTGCACCGATTTTGCTCCGGCAAGCGGCAACGATAGATTCAGCCGCCGCCTTGCTCCATAGCCGCTCCGCACGTTTTTCGGGATCGGTCTCATCCTTCTTGAACTGCGTGTCCAGCCAGCGACCTTCATAAGTGCCCGCAGCGCAGACGAATTCGGCCCGCACTTCCCAGTAATCGCGCGGCACGAATCGTTTGATTTTTTCTTCACGTTCGACAACGATGGACAACGTCGGGGTTTGCACACGACCGACCGTGGTCAGGT
Organism: Burkholderiaceae bacterium; assembly: GCA_044353075.1. GTDB lineage: Bacteria > Pseudomonadota > Gammaproteobacteria > Burkholderiales > Burkholderiaceae_D > Pernthalerella. Next base: position 24,639 of record JBILCO010000001.1, on the reverse strand, counting down.
AAAAGCCGCCTTCCTTGGACTTGAAGGCGGTCATCGCGCGGGTGCCGTTAATGCCGATCAGCCAGTCCGCTTCGCTGCGGCACCGCGCTGCATCGGCCAGAGGCATCATTTCCGTGTCATCGCGCAACTGACGGAAAGCATCGCGTATCGCGCCCTGCGTCATCGACTGTAACCACAAGCGCTTGATGGGCTGTTTGGCTTTTGCGTACTGCATGATCAGACGGAAGATCAGCTCACCCTCGCGGCCCGCGTCACAGGCATTGATCACGGCACCCACATCTTTGCGCTTGAGAAGTTTATTCAGCAATTTCAGTCGCGACTCGGTTTTCTGAATCGGATTGAGCGCGAAATACGGCGGGATCATCGGCAGGTTGGCAAAAGACCATTTCCCGCGTTTGACGTCGTGTTCTTCGGGCGCCGCAATTTCGACCAGGTGGCCGACCGCCGAAGACAGTACGTAGTCGTCCGACTCGAAATACTCATCGTGCTTGGTAAAGCCCCCGAGACTCTTCGCGATGTCATTCGCAACAGAGGGCTTCTCGGCGATGATGAGGGTTTTGGTCATAATTAGTCCGGTAAACAGGCATGTCGACCTGGCAACTTTGCCAGGCTAGGTCCATGCTGAAGGGTTCGGCGCCTGATAATTGCTGGAAAATCGCTGATATTTTGGCAATTATTGGCTAAATGCGGCCAATGATAAGCGGGTTATCCGGGAATTCGCAAGAAGGGCCTGTCAGGCCCGGGGTCGGGAACGCGACCGGGGTCAATGATAGACCGGGGCCCCGGCATCTTCATCGTCGATGAAGAGCTCGTCAAGAATGAGCCCGTCGGGCTCCTTGCCCTGGCTCCAGAGCACCATCAAGACGATGACTTTGAGCTTGTCCAGCTGAACAGGCGACTCATTGATCGCGCAGGCGCGCTCGATCACGATTTCACGCTGGATGGCGTTGATGACTTCAGCCGATTCCAGAAATTCAATGAATCCTATAGCGGCTGTACCCAGCGCTTCATACTCCTGCTCTGCGTAAACGCGAAAGCCGAAAGAAAACGCCGTCTGGCGTGCCTGCTGACTGAACATCTCGTTGGTGGTTTCCGCGAGATCAGTCAGCCAGCCCAGTGCGCTGGAAATTTCTTCTTCTTCGAAACCCACTGCCGACAGTTTTTTTGCGAGCGCCGCTGAATCCGGGCACGCATCAGGTCGGTAATAAGTTTCGTAAAGGTAAACGAGCACCTCAAACATATTTGTAATGTAGCCTCATACGGCAGCCGGCACAAGCGCAGCGGCCAAAAACTTCGGAAACGATTTTATTCGTCTACGGGCATATTCACCCGAATAGGCGTTTTTTCTTTTAATTTCAGGCGCTTAGGAGCCTGATCAAAAAATCGGTGTTTTTGGGTGTGTAGAAAAATTCAGGTGATTGCGGTCAGTTTTGAACCAAAAAAGTTTCCAGCACTATTTAATGAGCGCTGCCGCAGAGAATATTTCGCGCGTGAATTCGTCGCTCTGAAAATAATCTGTTGCTGATATAGATAAATCGACGGATTCAGATTTTCCCGAGACGACGGTATTGTCCCCCGGGCAGCAACTCAATCTTTCCATCCAGTTCCAGTGTCAGCAAACCGGCCTGCACCTCTGCAGCGGAAAGATTCGATCTTTCTGCCAGTTGATCCACCGATACCGGATCGTAACCTGCCGCCGTCAGCAAAGCGTTGCACAGAGAATCGTCTTGCGTCGCAGGCACCGGTGTCATCACAGGCGCACTGTCCGAATTCCAGCGCAATTCTTCCAGTATGTCTTGCGCCGATTCCACCAGTTTCGCGCCCTGCCGTATCAGCAGATGACAACCCTTGGACAGTGGCGAATGGATGGAACCCGGAATGGCGAACACCTCACGCCCTTGCTCGAGCGCGCTGCGTGCCGTAATCAGAGAGCCTGATTGTGCCGCGGCTTCGACCACCAGCACACCCAATGACAGGCCGCTGATGATGCGGTTGCGACGCGGAAAATTTGATGCGATGGCAGGCGTGCCCAGTGGATATTCGCTGAGCAGACAGCCTGCATCGGCAATTTTGTGAGCAAGATCGCGGTGGCGTGCCGGATAGACCAGATCGAGACCGGTACCGGTCACGGCCACAGTAGAGCCAATGCCGCGCGCTGCCACAGCGTGGAGCAATGCACCTTGGTGGGCAGAAGCATCAATTCCCAGCGCCATTCCCGAAATCACGGTCAGCCCGGCGGCACTTAATGCCTGAGCGAAGCGTTCCGCATTCTCCATACCCTGCTTGGTTGCGTTTCGGCTGCCCACGATGGCAATCGCTGGACGTGTCAGTAGAGCGAGCCTGCCTTTCGCATAAAGTAGCGGGGGCGGATCGGCAATCGTCAGTAGCGATTGTGGGTAATCATCGTCGGCCAGCGTCCGTACATGATTGTGTGGCTGAGCCGCCCAGGTCAACGTCCTGTCGATTCGGGCCTGCAGTTCATCGGAGACGGGTGAGCAGAGTGCATAGGCGACTTTTTCAGGCACGCATTTTTGTAATGCCGAAAAGCCGGCCCCGAAAATTTCCGAGGGCATGCCAAAACGCCCCAGTAATTCGCGCGCGGTTTGCGGACCGACACCTTCGGTGTCCATTAGCCGGACCCAGGCGGCGAGTTCGTCAGTGTCGTTCATTGTGCATTCCTGTCCACGGATTCGATGGCATCCCCGATGGTGAAGGTATCGCTGGCGCGCATGACGACGGCCAGCGCTGCCTTGTCGGCGACATCAAATACCAGCAGGGCGGCAACCTGCTCCGGGGTGAACGAGCCGGAGATAGCGTGACTATCATTGGCCGCGATTCTAACGTGTCGGATGACGGCGATGACACTGCCGGCATCCAGCCCGTGCTGCGAACCGCGATTGATGGCGACAATATCGTTCAGGCTCGCCCAGCTTGCGCCCCGCAGCACCGCGGCGACGCGTCCGGTGACCGCTACTGTGGCTGGATGAGGCAGCCACGGTGGTGGCGTGAGATTTGTCCATGGAATGAGGCGATCCCCGGTCCGAATTTCAGTGTCCGACGAGCGCACTCGGAATTGATGCATCGTTTCCGCGCCCGCTTTTTCCAGGGACACGGTACCCACTCGCAGACCAGCTAGTGCCAGAGCTTGCTTTGTCTCCGGGTCGGCAATGTGCTGCAATGGACGAATGAGCTGAAACTCGGCCTGACCCGCCAGCGCCCCGGATACAAAAACAGTATCCCCGGCGGCCGCCATACGCCGGCCATCCCTGAACCCCGCCACTCGTGGCGCATTGGCCAGCGCCTCGGCAGCGATCAATGTCGTTTTGCCTAGCCACTGTCCCAGTGCCTGAGGCAGAACGGGTAAAGGTGCGGTATGGAGGGTTTCGGTCCGTATCGACGGTGCCCGTCGGGTCACGGCGTCGGCATCGCTGGGAAGCAGGCGCAGCTGTCGTCGTTCGCGATCGAAATAGATGGTCTGGCCCGGATAAATCCAGTGCGGGTCGCGAATCTGCGAACGGTTGAGCTCCCACACTTCGCTCCAGCACCAGGGATTTTCCAGAAAAGTCGCGGCAATATGCCACAGCGTGTCGCCCGTCTTCACCTGGTGCGAATCGGGCGCGGTACGTAAAAACTCGCAACGCGCTTTGGCCATCGCGTGCGATGAGAGCACCAACAGGAGCAACACGACAGCTGTGCTAAACTTTTTCATCGAATTTCACTCTGGTTGATAAGCATCGCAGCCGGTGCGGTTCTTGGAAAATGCGTTGCGCATTTTGCACGAACATGTGTCGCTGCCGTTTTGTAATCACCGATTTTTTCGCCTTTGTTGCGCAAAAGCTGTATGCCTCTACGAACAATTCTGCGTTACCCCGATACTCGCTTGCACAAGATCGCCAAGCCGGTGACGGTATTTGATGATCGCCTCAGGCAATTGATCGCCGACATGGCCGAGACCATGTACGAAGCGCCGGGAATCGGCTTGGCCGCGACCCAAATCGATGTCCACGAGCAAGTGATCGTGCTCGACGTGTCGGACACGCGTGATCAGTTGCAGGTATTGATCAATCCTGAAATTCTGTGGGCCAGTGAAGAGCGGCGAGTCTACGACGAGGGCTGCCTGTCAGTGCCCGGCATTTTTGATGGTGTCGAGCGTCCTTCGCAGGTGCGCATTCGTGCGCTGGATATCAATGGCGTGGCCACTGAGTTCGACGCGGATGGCTTGCTGGCGGTCTGCGTTCAGCATGAAATGGATCATTTGCGCGGCAAGGTGTTTGTCGAATATTTGTCGCCGCTCAAGCGTAATCGCATCAAGAGCAAACTGCAAAAAGAAGAACGCGAGCTCAAAAAAGAACATCAGTCCGTTGCGGCACGCTGATCAATGAAAGTCATTTTCGCCGGCACGCCCGAGTTCGCTGCGGCCGCGCTGGCTGCCTTGCATCACGCGGGCTTCGAATTGCCCTTGGTGCTGACTCAGCCGGATCGTCCGGCCGGTCGCGGCATGCAGTTACAAGCCTCACCGGTCAAACAGTACGCGCTAAAACACGGGATACCGGTTGCGCAACCGGTATCACTCAAAACCGATGGCAAGCATCGCGAGGTGGCAGCGCAGGCGCAAGCACTGCTGCGCACTACCCCGCATGATGTAATGGTGGTGGCCGCGTACGGGTTAATCCTCCCGGCCCATGTGTTGCAGATACCGCGTTTTGGTTGTATCAACATTCATGCGTCCTTGCTGCCCCGCTGGCGGGGTGCTGCACCGATTCATCGTGCCATTGAGGCGGGTGATAACGAAAGCGGCATCACCCTGATGCAAATGGATGAGGGCCTCGATACCGGTGCAATGATCGCCAGGGCCAGTGAGGCGATCTCGCCCGATGACACCACGGCATCGCTGCATGACCGGCTGGCTGCGCTGGGCGCACGCATGATCGTCGATGCGCTCGTGCAGCTGGCGCAGGGTCACGCCCTGCCCGCGACGCCCCAGCCCGAGGCCGGTGTCTGCTACGCGGCCAAAATATCCAAACACGAAGCGGTGCTTGATTTTCGCGAGCCGGCGCTGATGCTGGAGCGTCGCATCCGTGCGTTTCATCCGTTTCCCGGCGCAGTCGCTCAGATCGGCGATGTCGCCATCAAGGTCAGCGCCGCACGACGGTCGACAGCGACTGGCCAGCCCGGCGAGGTGCTCAGCGCCGATGCTTCGGGTGTGACGGTCGGCTGCGGCGAAGGCGCCTTGACGCTCACCGAATTACAAAAACCCGGCGGCAAGCGACTTGCTGCGGGTGCTTTTCTGCAGGGTTTTCCGATGACGGTGGGTCAGCGCTTCGAGATCACGGGCTGAACGCTCTGCGCTCCCCGTTCTTCCCGTTATTACCGTTATAATTCGGAGGCGCCGATTTGATGAAACCAGTCAAAACCAGCTTGCGGGCGCCGGGGTTCAAGTCCCAGCACAAATACTGCTAAAGCGGAACGCGCACCCGGCTTCGCTTTGCAAGCCGGGTTTTTTTATGGGCGCATCCAAAGACAACATCGTATTCGGACAACACTGCATTCAATGAAACGCGACGCCATTTCTTCTGCCGAAGCCCAGCTGCGATCACTGCTGGCGCAGCGCATTCTGATTCTCGATGGTGCCATGGGCACCATGATTCAGCGCTACAAGCTGAGTGAGGAAGATTACCGGGGAACCCGCTTTGCCGATTTTTCTGTGCCGGGCAAAGAAGTTTTCGTCAAAGGTAACAATGAATTACTGACCCTGACGCAGCCTCACATCATTCAGGAAATTCACGAGCAGTATCTCGCCGCCGGCGCTGATCTGATCGAAACCAACACCTTTGGTTCGACCACTATTGCGCAGGATGATTACCACATGGCGCATCTCGTCTTCGAGATGAACGTGCAGGCTGCGCGCATCGCGCGTGCTGCCTGTGACAAATATTCAACGCCTGACAAACCGCGCTTCGTCGCCGGCGCGCTTGGACCGACGCCAAAAACCGCCTCGATTTCGCCTGACGTCAATGACCCCGGCGCGCGCAATGTGACTTTCGATCAGCTGGTCGCCGCTTACCTGCAGCAAACGCGCGCACTGGTCGAAGGCGGCGCCGATGTGCTGCTGGTCGAGACCGTTTTCGATACGCTCAACTGCAAAGCGGCGCTGTTTGCCATCGATCAGTTCTTTGAAGAGAGCGGGCAGCGTCTGCCGATCATGATTTCGGGCACGGTGACTGATGCATCCGGTCGTGTGCTTTCCGGACAAACCGTTACTGCCTTCTGGAATTCGGTGCGGCATGCGAAACCGTTGACCATTGGCCTCAACTGCGCGCTCGGCGCCGCCCTGATGCGGCCGTATGCAGAAGAGCTGTCAAAAATTGCCGAGACCTTTGTCTGTATTTATCCGAATGCGGGTCTGCCCAACCCGATGTCCGACACCGGCTTTGATGAGACGCCAGATGTCACTTCGTCGTTGCTCAAAGATTTTGCCGATAGTGGTTTTGTGAATATCGCCGGTGGCTGCTGTGGCACGACACCGGAACATATTCGTGCCATCGCCGATACGGTCAAAACGATCGCGCCGCGCAATATACCCACTCACCTGCATCAGATGCGGCTCTCGGGGCTAGAGCCCTATGTGATCGATGAAGATTCGCTGTTCGTTAACGTCGGCGAGCGTACCAACGTCACCGGCTCGAAAGCGTTCGCGCGCATGATCCTCAATGAGCAGTATGAGGAAGCGCTGGCGGTCGCACGTCAGCAAGTCGAAAACGGTGCGCAGATCATTGACGTCAACATGGATGAGGCGATGCTGGATTCGGTCGCTGCGATGTCGCGTTTTCTGAATCTGATCGCCGCCGAGCCTGACATTGCGCGCGTGCCCCTCATGATCGATTCATCGAAATGGTCGGTCATTGAAGCGGGCCTCAAATGCGTGCAAGGCAAGGCGATCGTCAACTCCATTTCGATGAAAGAAGGCGAGGAAGAATTTCTGCGGCAGGCAACGCTCTGCCGCCGCTATGGCGCGGCCGTGATCGTGATGGCGTTTGATGAGCAGGGTCAGGCCGACACCTTTGCGCGCAAGACGGAAATTTGTGAGCGCGCCTACCGTCTGCTGGTCGACAAAATCGGGTTCCCGCCCGAAGACATCATCTTCGACCCGAATATTTTTGCGGTCGCCACCGGCATTGAAGAGCACAACAACTACGCAGTCGACTTCATTGAAGCCACGCGCTGGATACGCGACAACCTTCCGCACGCCAAAGTCAGCGGCGGCGTATCGAATGTGAGCTTCTCGTTCCGGGGCAATGATCCGGCGCGTGAAGCGATTCACACCGTCTTTTTGTATCACGCGATTCGCGCTGGCATGACGATGGGTATTGTCAATGCCGGCATGATCGGTGTGTATGACGATCTCTCGCCCGAATTGCGCGAATGTGCCGAAGACGTGGTGCTCAATCGCCGGCCGGACGCGACCGAGCGCATGATCGAATTGGCGGCGACGCTCAAGGCGGGTGACAAAAAAGAAGAACAGAATCTTGTCTGGCGCGATGCGCCGGTTGAAAAGCGCCTTTCCCACGCGCTGATTCACGGCATCACGCAGTGGATCGTCGAAGATACCGAGGAAGCACGCGCGCAGGTCGAACGCGATGGCGGACGTCCGATTCATGTGATCGAAGGTCCGCTGATGGATGGCATGAATATCGTCGGCGATTTGTTTGGTCAGGGCAAAATGTTCCTGCCGCAGGTCGTAAAATCTGCGCGTGTAATGAAGCAGGCGGTCGCTCATCTGGTGCCTTACATCGAAGAAGAAAAGCTGGCAGAGGAAAAGCGTACCGGTGTGGCGGCCAAACCCAAGGGCAAGATCGTCATTGCCACGGTCAAGGGTGATGTCCATGACATTGGCAAGAACATCGTATCGGTGGTCCTGCAATGTAATAATTTCGAAGTCGTGAACATGGGCGTGATGGTGCCCTGCTCCGAAATTCTGGCCAAAGCCAAAGCCGAGAATGCGGACATCATCGGTCTGTCCGGACTGATTACGCCATCACTTGAAGAGATGGCGCATGTGGCCAAAGAAATGCAGCGTGACCCGCACTTCCGCATGCTGAAAATTCCCCTGTTGATTGGCGGGGCCACCACCAGCCGCGCGCACACGGCAGTGAAGATTGCCCCCAACTATGAAGGTCCGGTCGTTTACGTGCCGGATGCATCACGTTCAGTATCGGTCGCGCAGTCACTGCTGACGCCCGAGTCGCGTGAACAATATCTGGACGAGATCGCGACCGATTACGAACGCATCCGTGTGCAGCATGCAGGCAAAAAGGCTTTGCCTATGCTCACGCTGGAGGCGGCGCGCAAAAATAAAATGCAAGTGTCATTTGAGGGAATGCACGCACCTCGCAAGCCGCGGTTCATCGGCCGGCGCCATTTCCGTAATGTCGATCTTGCCACGCTCGCCAACTACATTGACTGGGGTCCGTTTTTCCAGACCTGGGATCTGGCGGGACCTTTTCCCGCGATCCTGACGGATTCGGTGGTCGGTGAATCGGCAAGCAACGTCTATCGCGAAGCGCAGGCGATGCTGAAGAAAATCATTGATGGCCGCTGGCTGACGGCCAATGGCGTGATGGCGATTTTGCCGGCCAATAGCGTCAATGATGATGACATCGAGGTTTACACTGACGAGACACGCAGCGAAATCGCCTTCACTTACTACGGACTGCGGCAGCAAACTGAAAAGCCGGTGATTGATGGCGTCGCCCGCCCCAATCAGTGTCTGGCGGACTTTGTCGCGCCCAAGGCGTCCGGCATCACGGACTATGTGGGGCTGTTTGCCGTAACTTCAGGTCTCGGTATCGAGAAACACGAGAAGCGCTTTGAAGAGGCCAATGATGACTATTCATCCATCATGCTCAAGGCACTGGCCGATCGTTTTGCAGAAGCTTTTGCCGAATACCTGCATGAGCGGCTGCGTAAAGAGCTGTGGGCCTATGCGAGCGATGAGCAGCTGGACCCCGGCGCGCTGATCGCCGAGGCGTATCAGGGCATACGGCCCGCGCCCGGTTATCCTGCCTGCCCCGAGCATACGGTCAAGGCAGACATGTTCCGCATTCTCGAAGCCGAAGACGTCGGCATGAGCCTGACCGAATCCTATGCCATGTTCCCCGGCGCATCCGTATCGGGCTTTTATTTCGCGCACCCGGAGTCCAAGTACTTCACGGTCGGAAAAATCGGCGAGGATCAGTTGCGTGATATGGCGCAACGACGTGGGGTACCGGTCGAGCAGCTGCAGCGATGGCTTGCGCCCAACTTATAAATTTCGGATCAGGGCAGCGGCGCACCATCCACAAAGACTTTCAGTTCGTGAGTTTGAAAGGGCTGCCAGATTTCGTTGGTCGTCAATGGCTCAGTAACGATCAGCGCAACCCGATCATTCGGCGTCGTCACTTCTGAAAAATCGACGGATAAATCCTGATCCGATAATCTGGCCTGTGTGAACGGATACTGCCGCACCAAGTAGTGCAGTCGTGTTGAACAATGCGCGAACAATGCGGAGCCATCCGATAGCATCATATTGAAGACCCCATGGCTGGCGATTTCCTTTGTTAGCTCGCTGATCGTTGCGCGCAGTACCGGCATCGCCGGCAGTCGGTCACCAAAGCGTTCGTGCAGTGACTGCAGCAGGTAACAGAAAGCCAGTTCGCTGTCGGTGGTGCCGACAGGTCGGAAGGCGCCATGCAAAGTGGGAGAAAAATTTTTCAGATCGCCATTGTGGGCAAACACCCAGTATCGACCCCATAACTCGCGGACGAAAGGATGGCAATTTTCCAGCACCACCTGCCCCTGCGTCGCTTTGCGGATATGCGAAATCACGTTTTTCGATTTGATCGGATAACGCTTGATCAGCTCAGCGACAGGCGAGGCAATCGCCGACTCGTGATCAACAAACAGACGCACACCCGCACCCTCAAAGAAGGCAATACCCCAGCCATCTTTGTGCTCATCGGTATGGCCGCCGCGCGTCGCAAATCCGGTAAAACTAAAGACAATGTCGGTCGGAACATTGCAATTCATTCCCAGCAACTGGCACATGGATGCAACTAGAAGTCGTTGATATGGCGGACAACGGTATCACGAATTCACCAGTGCACCGGCAGAAGCCGATCGGTACGGCAGTTCGGTCTTGCAACGCCACAGTGCGTGACCGGAGCGCAGGTATTTTGCTTCGAACGGTGTCAGGGCATCGTCGGGCAGGCTGTGGTGAGCTTCGCAGTCAACATGAATACCGCTGAGCTGATGCAATGCGGACGCAAATTCATCGATATAAATTTTCCAGTTGCTGCGGCATTCGATGCGCCCCCCCAGCGCCATCAGCACAGGGAAGATCGCATGGCCGTGCCAGCGCCGTCCCAGCTGCGATTTCTTTGGCCAGGGATTTGGATACAGCAGGTAGTGTTGTTGCGGGTAGATGTGCTCAGCCAGCATCAGCCGCCAGTAATCGACCAGATCTGCGCGCACCGTGATGAAGTTGTCCGGTACAGCACCCGACCAACGCACTTCACGTCCCAGCCGGTCGGCTGACTGATCGACACCGATCACGAAATGCTCAGGAAATGTCTGCGCCAGCTTGCGCGTGGACAGACCCACGCCGCAACCGGCATCCAGTATCAGCGGCTGGCTGCCCTGTGCTCTCCATGCAGCGATACTGGTGGTAAAGGCAGCAAGGTTGACATCGGAGACTGGCTTACGGAATTCCGTTGCTGCGTGTCGTGCGACAACGGCGCTGAGCTGTTCATGCGGACCGGGCTGATTGCTTAGAACTGTTCGGGAATTGGCGTGCATAGGACGAAAGCATACAGCCTGCCCTACAAAAGCTTAATGGAGCACAACCGGCTGTGCCATCAGGGACCCATAACCCCCAAGGAATTCGTCAATATCTTCAACGCTGGGTTCGCTGGCGATTAGCTCGCGTACATGCTGACGGAAGGTCTCGGCCATCGGGCCGGCGATAAAAGTTTCGCGGCGTGCCGGCTTGTCCATAATTTCGTAACCGCCGAAGCGCATCGTCTCCATACCCGTTTCCGCGCCAAATTCCACGACGCTGTAATGCTCGCTGTTGTAAATCAGGTTCATGCGGGCTCCTTGAGTTGATGCACCGAAGATCAATTTTCCTGCCTTCTCAGATGGCGTCGCGAAGTGATTTTTTCAATAGCGTCCTGCCGCAAATCTCATGCCCACCACGGAGGCAGAATCCGGGCGTCAGAGGCTGCAGTCCATCTCCGGCCCCAGTATCAGGTGCTCCCGGTACTGCGCCTCTTGCAAAAATTCACGAATGGCGGGCAGGTGCGTCGCATCGGCAATACCCAGATAAATCTGGGCCGGGACTTGCTTGAGCATCCGGTTCAGCGTCACGCGCACCGTCAGATTGCCCATGCAGCAAGGACAGCCCGGTGCAATTCGCTGTAATTGCAATTGACCTGAAGCGGCCAGTGTTTCCAGCAAACCTGAGCCGTCCGGCAGACCTTCGATGATCACGCCGGCGCGGCTGTGGCTGGCGCGGTCGGCAATGGCTTTTTCACGGTCACGGTGGTGGCCGCCATGGACCAGCGTCATGATGATCATCCGTTGACTTTTTTCGGACCTTTGCCGGAATCAACGCCTAACTGTTTGAGTTTGCGGTACAGGTGGGTTCGCTCAAGGCCCGTACGCTCGGCCACGCGCGTCATGCTGCCCCCTTCGCGCACCAGATGATGCTCGAAGTAAGCGCGCTCGAAAGCGTCGCGTGCTTCGCGCAGCGGTAATTCAAACGAGACGCGAAACTCGCTCTCGCTGTTGCCAAACGATGTGGTTTGCAGAGCGCCATTGAAACTTTTTCCGTGCCCGTTCAGCGTGTTCGGGATCGACACGAGTTCGGGTTTTTCCGATAGTCCGTTACTCCGCATTCCCTGGGCAATCAGCGTCCCGCGCGCATGGTCGGGGCCGCGTGACAAACCTTGCTGTACGGTCTTGAGCAGTTTTTGAAGAGAGATCGGCTTTTCCAGGAAATTCATCGCGCCGATGCGCGTGGCTTCAACCGCCGTATCAATGGTGGCATGCCCGGACATCATGATGACGGGCATGGTCAGTAAGCCGTCGCGCTGCCATTCCTTGAGCAGGGTCACGCCGTCGGTGTCGGGCATCCAGATATCCAGCAGCACGAGATCAGGCTCGCCGGTGAGCCGGATTTCCCGCGCGTGATTGGCATCCTCTGCCGTTGTCACGACGTGTCCCTCGTCACCCAGGATTTCGGAGAGCAGCTCCCGGATGCCCATTTCATCATCTACCACCAGAATATTCGCCATCTGCCTGCCTTTTCATATTGCTGCGAGGGAGTCATTGCACAGAAATTGTATTTTTTGCAATTAATAATGTCAAATAGTTAAACATTCGGTCCGGCAAGTTTAAGGAACAGGATCAGTACCCTAGCACCCGGGCCGTCTTTACGGTTCTGCACCTCAATTCGCCCGCCGTGTTCCTCGATTATTTTCTTTACTACCGCCAGACCCAGCCCGGTGCCACGACGCTTCGATGTTGCATAGGGCTCAAAAGCCCGCGCCAGCATCCGCGCATCAAACCCCGGGCCGTTGTCCGCGACCGTCAGGCGAACCGCCGTGCGGGTGCTGCCCTCGGCTTCGGCGTAATGCACGGTTTCCGTCATCACCTCGATTCGAGCAGCGTCCCGGGCCGCATCGCTTTCGGCTGTCGCATCCTGAGCGTTTTGGAGTAGGTTGTGTACCACTTGTCGCAATTGAGTTGCATCCCCGAGCACCCTGGGCAAATCTGCAGAGAGTTGCGGGTGCATGGAGCGAACCTCGCTGGTGTCTGGGTACAACTCAAGAATTTCCTCAATCAGCGCATTGAGGTCCAGCGATTGCAGCTGTGGCGGCGGGGTCTTCGCATAGTCCCGGAAATTGTCCACCATCTGTTGCATGGCCAACACCTGATTCACGATGGTATTAGTGCCTCGCTCAAGCAGCGCAGCATCAGCCGGTGCCAGTTTGGTCTGGAGTTTCATCATCATCCGTTCCGCCGACAACTGAATCGGCGTCAGCGGATTCTTGATTTCATGGGCCAGGCGGCGCGCCACCTCTGCCCAAGCAATAGAGCGCTGTCCTGAAATCAGATCGGAAATATCATCAAACACCACCACATAGCCGGAGCCGGGGCCCACGGGCAAACGACCGCCGCGCGCCAGAAGGATAATCTCGCCATCGCCTTCTTCGCCAATCATGCGGCGCGGTATCTCAATCTGCTGCTGCCAGTAGGGCGTGGCTGCCTCGGCGCTCTCGCCCGCAGCCTGCGCATTTTGGTTGGAGAATGCATCGATGACCGGCTGGCTGAACGCCACTACGCTGGAAACCGAGGCAAAGGCGCGGCCCTGAAACGGCGTCAGATCGTGATGCAAAATACGGCTTGCCGACGCGTTGAAGGTGACGAGCCGAAGCTGGTCATCAAGTACCAACACCCCCGCCGACATATTGGCCAGCACCGACTCCAGATAGGCCTTGGCATCTTCCAGCGCCTGCCGGTTGCGTTCCACCGCCTCGCGCGCATCAGCCAGTTGCAGCGTCATCGTGTTGAATGATTGCGTCAGCGTACCCAACTCATCCGAGGTCGCCACGATGGGCCGCGGCGAGAGATTACCCTCGGCGACCGCTTTCGTGCCCTCGGCCAGCAGCAACAGAGGCTGTGCAAGATCTGTGGCCAGCAGAAAGGCGCTGACCATTGCAGCAAACACCGCAAGCAGCAGCACCAGCGTGAGCGTGATCAGATAGAAGCGGCGCAGACCATCACGTGCCAGCGCGCGTTCCTGATAGCTGCTGTAAGCATTCCGAAGGGCCTCGGCATTCGCCGCCAGTTGTTCGGGTACCGGCTGCAAGACTTGCAAATAGCGCAGGCCGCTACCCAGCGATATCAGGGATCCGTCACCCAGGATGACTACCACGACCCGCAGCCGAAGATCGCTGGTCGTCGCAGGTCCGGTGCCTGATTCGCCTTCGATCACACCGAAACCATCAAAGGTTTTTGCGCGTGTGATCATCGCTTGCGAAGGTAACTCGGGCGCCAGACGCGTGAGTTTGCCACCGGAAGTTGCGATCAGGCGGCCGTTCTCGGACACCACCAGTACATCCTGCAGTTGTTCGCGTTCAGCGATCTTTGACAGCTGCGTCACCAGCGTCGCGTCCGACATATCCGACAGCTCGGATGCCACCCGGCGCGACCGCGCACGCAAGTCAGCGAGCGACGCCTCCAGCGCGCCCCGACCGAGCTTTACCCCGGACTCCAGCGCGGATTCGACCTCGACGTTGAACCAGGATTCGATCGAGCGCGAAACGAACTGGACCGACACCATGTAAATGATGATGCCGGGCACAATACCCATCACTGTAAATAGCAGCACCAGTCGCGTCATCAGCTTCGAACCGAAGCGACCGCGACGATAGCGGCTGTAAAGCCGGGCGAGCAAAAAGGACACCAGCACGAAAAGCGCGGTGCCGACGGTCAGATTCGCGCCAAAGATCCACGAGTAATAATCTTCAAACAACTGCGCGTTTTCACTGGCAGCGGCAAGCAGAAATAACAAGACACCCACGGTCGCTGCTGCGGCAAACAGCAGGTAGCGGAGCGCGCGCTTCACTTGCTCTCAGCCTTGTAGTTAAACTGTGACCAGCCTGACGACAGTCGCCATTCATTATTGCTGAACGCACTGACCTGAATGGGCTTGGGCAGTTGCCCGATATCGAGCCCGAACTGAACCGAGACGTTGTAGACCGCATCGCGCTGGAGTGCGTTATTGTCGGCAATCACCCATCGGCCGGGTCGGCGCAGCAGCGCCAGCATGTCATCCAGACGAGAGAAATTGCGGTGAAGATTGCCGTCAATCGACGCGCGATATCGTTCAGTGAGCAAATTGTAGGAGAGCCTGAAAGTACGGGTCGATTTGATGGCCACTTCATCAAACCAGTACCAGCGCGGCCGCGACACCTGCACCTGCAGCGTGAAATACAAGGGCACGCCGCGCATCAGCGCTTCTTCGAGGGTGCGTGACAGCTCGACCGAAAAGCTCGAGGCCAGCCGATAACCTTCATCGCTGGCTTCGATGTTGGCATCGATGAACTCAATGCCTTCACCCGCCAACGCCTTCACCGGTGACAGCATCACCAGCGATGTTAGGCAAAAATTAAGTAAGAATCGACGAATCACAGAGGCAAGCGGAGCGATGCCCCACAGAAAAATTTGATGAGATGGTATCAAACTGAGGGCTTTTGGAGTAGCGCGTAGAACAGTCCGTCATGGTCCCGGCCGCTCTCTGCCGCAGGCAGCAGTTGTCCCGCCGAGGCCAGTGCGATGGCCTGATGACGTTCCGTCATGCGCCTCGCCTGTCCCGCAGATTCCTCTGGCCATATCGAGCAGGTCACCAGCAACAGTGTCCCGCCGGATTGCAGCATGCTCCACAGGTTGTCGAGTATGGCAGCCGAGTGCGCAGCAAGCTGTTGCGAATCTTCCGGCCTGCGCAACCAGCGAATGTCCGGATGACGCCTGACGATGCCCGACGCGGTACACGGCACGTCCGCGAGGATGCGATCAAACAAGCGACCATCCCACCAATCACGCTGGCTGGCATCGGCACACTGCAAGGTGGCCGATAAATCCAGTCGCTCAAGATTTTGCGCCACGCGTTCGAGTCGCTCGGCATCCTGATCGATCGCCGTCAGATCGATATCCGCCAGCTCCAGCAGGTGTCCGCTTTTGCCGCCGGGCGCGGCACAGGCATCCAATACCCGCATGCCGGATGTTGCATCCAGCAGCGGGGCGGCCATTTGCGCGCCGGCGTCCTGCACCGAGACCAGTCCTTGCGCAAAACCCGGTATCTCTAGGACGGGCATCGGACGTTTCAACCGCACTGCCGAAGGGCCGATCACATCACCTGCCATGCCCTGTGATGTGAGCAGCGCCAGATAGTCCGTCAGATTTGTCTTGCGACGATTGACCCGTAGTGTCAGTGGTGCTTGCGCATTGCCCGCGGCCAGCAGGGATTCCCACTGCGCAGGCCATGCCTTCTGCGCCTTCGCTATCCACCAGAGCGGATAGTTCCACTGTGCGGTCAGATCGTTTTGCAATTGCTGCAGCAATCGATCGCGCTCGCGCGTGTAGCGCCGCAACACCGCATTCACCAGTCCTTTGGCTTTGCCCAGTTCACGATCAGCGCCGCAGGCAGTCACCGCCTGATCCACCAGCGTGTGTTCGCTGTAAGCCGGTTCGTTTTCCGACAGCAGTGCCAGAGCGCAGCAGAGCAGACTGCGAAGCTCGGCTTGTTCAACGGGTTTGTCGGCCAGCAGCGCCAGCAGAGCGCGACCCCTGCCCCAGTGACGCATACTGCGATAACTGAGATCCTGAATCGCACCGCGTGCAGCGCCCGTGGCGCGCATCGCTTCAAACGTCAGTGACAATGCGCGCGGCAGCGCATTGCCCGCATCAACTCGTGCCAGTGCTTTTGCGGCACCGGTCAGCGCAAAGGCCAGCGATTCCTGGGGTAATTTCAATCAAACGCCCCACATCACGAATTGCTGCTGCCGTTGGGCAGCACGCAACATTTCCAGCAGCGGGAAGGCGCGCGCTGCGAAGCTCACGCCGCGCTCTGCCGGCGTGTTGTCCTCGTCATCCGCGGATGTATCGGATACAGGGCCATGAGGCGTCGAGCCTGGGGCTTGTTTGCTCGCAGCAATCGCCGACTCGATACGTGCGATGGCATCGGCTGTTTCCTCGGCCGTGATGACACCGCGTTGCGTGTCCTTGCCCAGCAAATCCAAAAGTGGCTTCGCATGCGTTTCATACATCAGCACGTCGGCGGCTGATTTGGAAGTGAATGTGATTAACATGATGGAAGTATCCTTTGACAGTAATGCGTCAACACTAGCACGATGCTTGCGATGCGCTGGCCTTCAATCAGGGTGCCGCGGGTTTTTCGGCAAACGGCGCGACCCGAGATCGGGATCCGATGAACGATACCAGCGCGCCCAGCTGAATCAGCAGATAGACAGCCCAGGCCATTCGCATGGCCGACGACTGTGACCAGCCATGCGAGACGAAGACATCAATCAGCAAGCCCATGCCCCACTGCAAACCAAAGGCACCGATGAACAGGGTCAGATTGAACGCGCTGTTAGCGCGCCCTGCCTGCGAGGAAGCAAAAGACAGACTCACATGGGTTTGTGCCAGCGTTGTGACGGTTACCACCAGCGCGAACAACACCCAGAATATCCAGGCCCATCGGTAGGGAAAGAGCAGCATGGCCAGCTGTATCAGCATCGACAGCGCCAGACCAATCGTCACTACCCGCAAGGCGGGCAGGCCCGGCCGGTTGCCATAGGCGACATGACGTGGGGCCCACCATGACAAGGCGATGTAGGACAGCATCAGGAATAAATTGAAGAGAAACAAGACCTGCGATGCCTCTTCGACCGAGAGCCCGAGCACATTGACCATCCAGGGTCCGGCCCACAAGGTTTGTATAGCCATGAATCCGCCCTGGTACACACCGCCCAGCCAGGCCATCCGGCGGAAGTAGGGATCCGTAAAAATCGCTTTGTAGCCACCGGGCGCCTCGGGCGTGAGGCTCATCTCGGATTGCTGCTGCGCCATCGACCGTTCCACCGGCCGGACGCGGAAGAAAACCAGCGCAGCGGCGACAACGATGAGCGCCGCCATTGCCCAGAACACACCGCGCCAGCCGATCAGGGGCAGCAGCATGGCCACCGGCACGGTTGTTGCCAGCGCGCCGCACGTGCCGAACACCAGCATCCAGCTGGCCAGCTGACTCTGTCGCTCGGGGGGATACCAGACCCGATAGGCTTTGAGCGGGGCCATCAGACAGGCAGACACGCCGATTCCGATCAGCGCGCGACCCACCCACAAACCCGTGAGCGTGCTGCTGGAGGCAAAGATCGCAGCGCCTAGCGCGGCGAAAACCAGCAGCGCAGATTCCGTACGGCGCGGGCCGTATTTGTCCAGCCACACCCCCAGTGGCAATTGCAGGCAGGCGAAACCCACAAAATAAGCCGACGACAGCAAACCCAGATCCGCATTCGACAACTGCAGATCAGCCGTTAGCGCGGGTGCAATCACCGCATTGATTGCACGAAAAGCATAGGACAGAAAGTACGCGGCAGCGAAAACAATCACCACGCGCATGCCCAGCCTGCCCTGCAGGTAAACGGGGTCGCTCATATCAATGGAGTGAAAAAGAATTCAGAAAGGTATCTGCTGTCTCGGCGTCGAGCTTGTCTTCCGGGCCCAGCGCAATGACCTGAAACACCCGTGTCTCGTGCATCAGAAAGCGTGCAAACAGCACCAGTGGTTCGCCTTTGCGGGCGGCTTTGCCGGTTGCGCGAATCTGAATCACGCTGGCTCCGTTCTTCAGCGTGATTGTTTTCTGCTCGGTGATTTTGCCCTGAATATTGCGCGTCATCGCCGTTTGCATCGCCATCAATGCGCTCGACCGCTGCGATCCATCGGCCACCACCGCGGTGGCGACGGCAAAGCTCACACCATTGGCCTCCGCTGCCGTCATGTTCATCATGACCCGCAAGCCATCGAGATCGACCGAGCGTTCAAAGGACGTCGGTTTGGCAGGCAACAGCACGGTGTAGCTTCCATCACTGCTGCGGACTTCACGCCAGTTCAGTGCAGGATTGCATCCGGCCAGCATTAATACCAGCAGACAGATTGCGCCTGCCGCTACAGCATGGGTTTGTCGGGCGTGCAGGAAGTGTCGTGAAAGAAGAGATAGTCGGTTCATCGATCGAATGGTAACAGCAGGGTCATACTTCAAGAGGGACTCGCGCTCAGCGCGCGACGATACTGAATGGCTTCAGAGATATGGCTTGCATCGATAGTCGGTGCACTGGCGAGGTCTGCAATGGTGCGCGCCAGCCGGAGCACGCGATGATAAGCGCGTGCAGACCAGTGCAACCGGTCGATGGCCGTGCGTAACAAGGCTTCGGCCGCTTCGTCGGCCTGACACCATTGCCCGACTTCCTGCACGCTGAGTAGCGCATTGGCTTTTTGCTGTCGTGCCCGCTGCCGCGCGCGCGCGCGGGCTACGCGTTGGGCAATCACGGCCGACGCTTCACCGGGTTCGGTACTCAGCAACTCGCTGGTCTTGAGTGCAGCGACCTGGAGCTGCATATCGATCCGGTCCGCCAGTGGTCCGGAAATTTTCCCCTGATATCGCGCAATGCCATCGGGCGTGCAGCGACAAGCGCGTGTCGTATCGCCGAGATAACCGCAAGGGCAGGGATTCATGGCAGCGATCAATTGAAAACGACAGGGAAATTCCGCCTGTCGTGCCGCACGTGAAATGGTGATGTGGCCGGACTCCAGCGGCTCGCGCAAGACCTCGAGTACCTTGCGGTCAAACTCGGGTAATTCATCCAGAAAGAGTACGCCGTGATTGGCCAGCGAGATCTCGCCCGGACGAGGCACGCTGCTGCCCCCGACCAACGCAATGCCGGACGCGGTGTGATGCGGCGAGCGGTAAGGCCTTTGTCGCCAGCGGCTCATTGCAAAATTACCGGCCAGTGATTGCACCGCGGCGGTTTCCAGTGCCTCGGCGTCGCTCATCGGCGGCAAGATACCGGGCAGACGCGCGGCCAGCATCGACTTGCCGCTACCCGGCGGACCCACCATCAGCACACTATGACCACCGGCCGCCGCAATTTCCATCGCCCGTCGGGCTTGCAACTGGCCGCGCACATCGGCAAAGTCCGGCGTGCTATTCATAGCGACAGTGTCTGGCGCAGTGCGTGCGGGTATCAGTCGCGCACTGGCATCAACTGCTGCGAAATGCGCACAGACCTGCAGCAGCGAGTCCGCCGGATAGACACGTGCATCGGGCACCAGCGCAGCTTCCGCTGCATTGGCGCGCGGCAGGATGAAGGCGCGATGGCGTCCATCCGCCTGTCGGTGCATCGCGAAGGTCATGGCCAGCGCCGCGCGTATCGGCCGTAATTCGCCCGAGAGCGACAGCTCGCCCGCAAATTCATAATCATCCAGCTCAGTCGCAGGGATCTGGCCGGAGGCGGCCAGAATGCCCAGCGCGATCGGCAAATCAAAGCGGCCGGATTCCTTGGGCAAGTCAGCCGGTGCGAGATTAACCGTGAGATGGCCGGGCGGAAAATCAAAGCCCGCATTGTGCAAGGCCGCCCGCACGCGATCGCGCGACTCGCGCACTTCGGTATCAGCCAGCCCGACGATGGTGAAGGCCGGCAGGCCATTGGCCAGATGCACTTCCACGGTCACCGCTGGCGCTTCCATCCCGGCCAGCGCCCGGCTTCTTAATACGGCCAGACCCACAGTGTGCGGGTCAGGGCTTTTGCCGCGATTCCAGTTCGGCCACGCGCGCTTCCAGCGCTTCCAGTCGGGCACGGGTGCGGGCCAGTACCTCGGCTTGCACGTCGAATTCCTCCCGGGTCAGCAAGTCCAGCCGGGAAAAGCCCTGATTGAGCATGGCCTTCATGTTTTTCTCCAGATCTTTGGCCGGAGATTGCTGCAGTACTTCGGTGATGCGTGACTGCAGCTCGGAAAGAAAACTCAGGGGTGTCGTCATGGCTTTGATAGGATAAGTCGCACCATTTTGAAGCACGCGCGCTCTGGTGGTGCGTGACCAAGGGGGTCAAGCGGGTTAGAACAAGGCCAGATCCTATCGGATTTGACCGAAATGACAAGTAATTCCTGCTTAAAGAGCTGGCACACATCCTGCTCAGTTCCCTTCAGCAAACAAGGACTGTGTTCGCCGGCTATTTATTCACTTTCAAAATCAAAAGGAAATCCCATGAAAAAACTGATTCTTGCCAGCGCTATTTCGGCAGCGTTTGTTGGCAGCTTTGCGCAAGCGGAAGAGGCTGCGAAGTCCGATCACGAGGTGGCTTTCAATGTGGGCGCCACTTCAGATTACCGTTTTCGTGGCATTTCCCAGTCGCGTCGTGATCCGGCGGTCTTTGCAGGTGTTGATTACTCGAATACGCCGACGGGCCTGTATATCGGTGCTTGGACTTCAACCATCAAGTGGGTGAAAGATTCGGGCGGCGACGCCAATATGGAGGTCGACATTTACGGCGGCAAGCGGGGCGAGGCAGGTGCTATCGCCTACGATGTGGGTTTCATTCATTACAACTATCCGAGCAATAAGTTGGCTACGGTCAGCGGTTTTGCAAATGCCAACACCACGGAAGCCTATGCTCAGATTGGTTATGGCATTGCGACTTTGAAATATTCATATGCGCTCACTGATTTTGTAGGTTTTGTAGATAGCAACGGTAGTAACTATGTTGACCTTAGCGTTAATCCTGAAATAGCAGATGGCTATGTATTGAATCTTCACGTTGGCAAACAGCGGGTAAAAAACTCGCCTGCAGCTGATTACACTGATTGGAAAGTCGGGCTGACTAAGGACTACGGTGTCATTGTGGCTTCTGTCGCCGTAGTCGGCACCGACGCTGACAAGGTTGCTTACGATTTTGGTGGAAGAGGATATCTAGGCAATACGAAATTCATCGCAACTGTCACAAAAAACTTCTGATTCCATAAGAGGCTGACATGAAACTCATCACTGCCATCATCAAGCCATTCAAGCTCGATGAAGTGCGCGAAGCCCTGTCGACCATCGGTGTGCAAGGCATCACCGTCACCGAGGTCAAGGGATTCGGGCGTCAAAAAGGTCACACCGAGCTGTATCGCGGAGCCGAGTACGTGGTCGACTTCCTGCCTAAGACCAAAATCGAGGCAGCCGTTGATGACGCAATTGTCGAACGTGCCATCGAGGCAATCGAAAACGCGGCCCGCACCGGCAAGATTGGTGACGGCAAGATCTTCGTCTACGACCTGCAGCAAGTCGTACGGATCCGCACCGGCGAAACTGGTAAAGAAGCACTGTAAGGGGATCCTCATGAAGACAAGTTTCATTCGTATGTTGGGCGCTTTCCTGCTCCTGATCGGACTGGGTTTCGCCTCTTTCGCTCACGCTGAAGAACCTGCCGCCGCCGCACCGGCTGTGGCAGCCACCGATGCCGCGCCGGCCGACGAGGCACCTGCTGAACCTGCTGCTGCCGCAGCCGATGAGCCGGCGCCGATCGTCGAGAAGGGTGATGTCGCCTGGATGATGGTGTCCACGCTGCTGGTCATCATGATGGCCATTCCGGGTCTGGCGCTTTTTTATGGCGGCCTCGTGCGAAGCAAAAACATGTTGTCTGTGTTGATGCAGGTGATGATGGTGTTCTCGCTGATCTCCGTGCTGTGGGCCATTTATGGCTACTCGCTGGCCTTTGGCGGCGAAGGTGCTTTTATTGGCAATCTCTCCAAGCTGTTCCTGCTAGGCGTGGATACCAACTCGTTGGCTGATACGTTTACGCCGTCTGTCAAACTACCTGAGTTCGTGTTCATTGCTTTCCAGGCCACGTTTGCGGGCATCACTTGCGCGCTGATCGTCGGTTCCTTTGCCGAGCGCATGAAGTTTTCTGCGGTGCTGCTGTTCTCGGTGCTGTGGTTTACGTTTGCGTATCTGCCGATTGCGCACATGGTCTGGGGTGCGGGTGGTTATCTGCTCAGCAAAGGAGCGCTGGATTTTGCCGGCGGTACCGTGGTGCATATCAACGCCGGTGTTGCCGGTCTGGTGGGCGCGTACATGCTGGGCAAGCGACTCGGTTACGGCCGTGAAGCGATGACGCCGCACAGCCTCACGCTGACCATGGTCGGTGCGTCCATGCTGTGGGTAGGCTGGTTCGGCTTCAATGCCGGCTCCAACCTTGAAGCGACATCGGGTGCAGCGCTGGCTTTCATCAACACACTCGTTGCGCCGGCGGCTGCGGTACTGGCGTGGTGTCTGGGTGAAGCACTGCTCAAGGGCAAGGCGTCGATGCTGGGCGCGGCCTCGGGTGCTGTTGCGGGTCTGGTGGGCATTACACCCGCCTGCGGCTCGGTAGGCCCGATGGGTGCGATCATCATCGGTTTGGTCTGCGGCTTCGTCTGTCTGTGGGGTGTCAGTGGGCTCAAGCGCATGCTGGGTGCGGATGATTCGCTGGACGTGTTCGGCGTTCACGGCATCGGCGGCATCGTGGGTGCTGTTCTGACCGGTGTTTTCACCGCGCCGGGTCTGGGTGGCACGGGTGGCGCAACACCGGAAGCATTTTCGGTGGCTTCTCAGGTGGCGATTCAGATTGAAGGCGTGATCATCACCATCGTGATCTCGGCCATCGTTGCCTTCATTGCGTACAAACTGGTCGACATGATCGTCGGTCTGCGCGTACCCGAAGAAGAAGAGCGCGAAGGTCTGGACATCACCAGCCACGGCGAGACTGCCTATCATCAGTAGCCGGCTGGCGGGCTCGGCGAGTTTGCTGAGTCCGTCCGTTTTCTGTCAAAAAACGCCGCCGTGAGGTGGCGTTTTTTCTTGTCCGCGCTCTGTCTCCCCCTGTTTTTCACGCGGCTTCATCGTCGGCCGGATGCTGCGGTGCGCCATGGATCGTGCCGTTTCGGGGTGACGGCAGCGGATTCCCGTTAAAATCCTGCCTTTGACGCCTGTTTCCCCAGTTCGCCGGCGGCGTGATGCTGTGTTGTGCGGCGGCCAAACTGCCTGCACGCGCTTTGCCAGCGGCCTGACGAAACAGACGCGTAACGCGGCACACCGCACCGCATCGCTGCCCGTACGCAGTTTTCACCCGACTCTCTGGAAGGTTTTTTGATGGTTCCCCATTTGGTTACAGCCCTGAACGGCCCGCTGCTCGAGCTCGAGAAGAAAATCCTCGCTGCGACCCCCGCGATTGAGCGCTGGTTCCGTCTGGAATGGCAGGAGCACACGCCGCCGTTTTACTGCTCGGTTGATCTGCGCAATTCCGGCTTCAAGCTCGCGCCGGTCGATACCAATCTGTTCCCCGGCGGATTCAATAATCTCGCGACCGAAATGCTGCCGCTGGCGGTGCAGGCGGCCATGGCGGCCATCGACAAGTACTGCCCTGATGCAAAAAATCTGCTGCTGATTCCGGAGCGACACACGCGCAATACCTTCTATCTGCAAAACGTCGCTCGGCTGATGCAGATTTTCCGTCAGACCGGCCTGAATGTCCGTCTGGGCAGTTTGTCGGAGGAGGTGAAAGAGCCCACACCGATCGAACTGCCCGACGGCAGCAGCATCACGCTGGAGCCGCTGGAGCGGATCAACAATGGTCGTCGTCTCGGCTTAAAGAATTTCGATCCCTGCACCATTTTGCTCAATAACGATTTGTCGTCAGGCATACCGGCCATCCTCGAAAACCTGCATGAGCAGACACTGCTGCCACCGCTGCATGCCGGCTGGGCCGTACGCCGCAAGACCCAGCACTTTGCGGCCTATGATGAAGTCTGCAAGAAATTCTGCAAGCTCATCGATATCGATCCCTGGATGCTCAATCCTTACTTCGGCAAGTGCACTGGCATTAATTTTCATGAGCGCACCGGTGAAGATTGCCTGGCCACGAATGTCGACACGGTGCTTGCCAAAATTCGCAAGAAGTACAAGGAATACGGTATCAAGGAAACGCCGTTCGTCATCGTCAAGGCCGATGCCGGCACCTACGG
>JBILCO010000207.1:0-4378 GCA_044353075.1 Burkholderiaceae bacterium | reverse complement strand
ACTTGTTTACCACCCATGACGGCAACAAACGCCGCACGCAGCGCGACCTCGGTTTTGCCGAAACCCACGTCGCCGCAGATCAGGCGGTCCATCGGTTTTCCCGAGGTCATGTCTTTGATCACGGCTTGAATAGCGGCCGACTGATCGGAGGTTTCTTCAAAGCCGAAGCTATCGGCAAACGCTTCATAGTCATGTGCCGAATACTGGAACGAGTGACCCTGCCGGGCCGCACGGCGCGCATACAGGTTCAGCAGTTCGGCTGCCGTATCGCGTATCTGCTCGGCAGCCTTGCGCCGCGCTTTTTCCCACTGGCCCGAGCCCAGTGTGTGCAGCGGCGCATCTTCGGGTGCCGCACCCGAGTAGCGCGAGATTACATGCAGCTGCGATACCGGTACGTACAACGTCGTCTCTTTTGCATACTGGAGATGCAGAAATTCGGTCTCCCCTTCACCCAGATCCATGCTGATCAGGCCGCAGTAACGACCGATACCGTGATTGAGGTGAACCACGGGATCGCCGATCTTGAGCTCGGACAGATCGCGCACCATCGCGTCGACCTGGCTTGGTCCCTCCTGAGTTTTGCGACCCGCGCGTCTGCCCGTGCCGGCATACAGCTCGGTTTCCGTGATGAAGGCAATGCCGCCGAGTTCATCCGACAGCAGGGCGCCTGCATGCAGCGGCGACACGCACAGCATCAGCCGCTCACTGGACGTCATGAAATCATCGAGACTGTCGCAGGCCGTCAGCGGCAGGTGATATTCGCTGAAATACTCACGCAGCGTTTCACGCCGTCCGCCGGATTCCGCACAAATCATCACACGGCGCGGGCTCTGCAAAAGAAATGAACGAAGGTTCGTCAGCGGGTCATCCAGACGACGGTTGACCGCAATATCCGGCAGTGGCGCGGAGAGTTCAGAGGCTTCCGGTTTTGCCTGCAACACCCAGCGACCGAAGGGTTTGAGCAGCGAGAAGAAATCTTCATCGCTCAGAAAAATCTGCTCGGGCGGCAGCAGTGGCCGCTCGCGATCGGATTTCAGGAAGTTGTAGCGTGAACGCGTATCGGACCAGAAGCGCTGTATCGATGCTTCGATGTCGCCGATGAGTGCAAAGCTGCAGCCTTGCGGCAGATAATCAAACAGGCTGGCGGTTTCTTCGAAAAACAGTGGCAGGTAGTATTCAATACCCGCCGATGCAATGCCATTGCCGATGTCACGGTAAATCATGGAGCGCGATGGATCGCCTTCAATGACTTCGCGCCAGCGGCTGCGAAAGGCAGTGCGCGCGGCTTCATCCATCGGGAATTCACGGCCCGGCAATAGCCGCACTTCCTTGACCGGATACAGCGAACGCTGCGTGTCGACATCAAAGGTGCGCAGACTTTCGATGCTGTCGCCGAAGAGATCAATCCGGTAAGGCAGCACCGAGCCCATCGGGAAAAGATCGATCAGCCCACCGCGCACCGAGTATTCGCCGGGCGACATGACTTGCGCCACGTGCGCATAACCTGCCAGCGTGAGTTGCGATCGGAGCTGCGCCTCGTCCAGCCGTTCGCCCTGTCTGAAAAAGAAGGTGTAAGCCGCGAGGAATGAGGGCGGTCCCAGACGTACCAGTGCCGTGGTGGCTGGTACGATCAGAACATCGCAATGGCCATTGCGAATTTCATGCAGGGTCGCCAGACGTTCCGACACCAGATCCTGATGCGGCGAGAAAGCGTCGTAGGGCAAGGTCTCCCAGTCCGGCAGCAAATGGCATCGCAGCGACTGTCCTTCGTGTTTGCCAAACCAGTCGATTTCGGTCAGCAAACGCTGCGCGGCCGGCGCATCGGCGACAATAATGCTCAACATCCGACCTTCGGCCCTGAGCGCTTGCGCGGCCTGCGCGAGCACCAGCGATTCGGCTGCGCCGTGCACTGCGGGCATCACGAAGCGGGTCCCGGGTTTGGGTAGCGGCCGTACCGTTGATGAGATCGGCGCGGGGGGTGTGGGTAAGGAAGCTGGAAGCATGACGGGCAAAGACACAAAGCCTTCGCAGATGGCGGTCGCCGGTAGTAGCGGCTGCGTTTATGAATGAAAACCTTTAAAACAAGCGTAAGATTATAGCGTCTATGACTCAGCCTCGTTACTTCGCTCTCGTTCCAGCTGCCGGCGTCGGTGCGCGCATGGGGAGCGTCCTTCCCAAGCAGTACGGCCAGATTGCCGGCAAATCACTGCTGCAGTATGTGATGGAAACATTTGCGGCCACGCCGGAGATCCAGCACTGCTATGTGGTGGTCAGCCCCGAAGACAGCTACATCACTTCGCTGCCGGCTGTGCCTCGCACGACGATATTGTTTTGTGGTGGCGCCACGCGTCAGGCCTCGGTGACGAATGGCCTCGCCGCCATGGCCGCTGAGGTGAAGCCGGAAGACTGGGTGCTGGTTCATGATGCAGCGCGTCCCGGGCTGACCGTGGAACTGATCGTCAGACTGATCGGGGCAGTCTCTAATGACCCGGTGGGCGGCTTGCTCGCCCTGCCAGTGGCCGACACCATCAAACGCAGCAACGCAGAGGACCGCGCGCTGGAAACCGTGCCGCGCGAGCGTTTGTGGGCGGCTCAGACGCCGCAGATGTTTCGTCACGCCGCTTTGCTCGACGCACTCAGAAAGGCCGCAGAGATTACCGATGAGGCCAGTGCGTTCGAGGCGCTGGGTCTGCAGCCCCGTCTGGTTGAGGGCAGCGCCCGCAATTTCAAAGTTACCCGGCCAGAGGATATGCTGCTGGCCGAACGTTATCTGAAAGGTTCTGCATGACCACCCCGTCTTCGCTGGTGCTGCCATGTCGTATTGGCCAGGGCTATGACTGCCACGCGCTGGTCCCTGGCCGGCCATTGATTATCGGCGGGGTCACGATTCCCCATCGCAGCGGGCTGCTGGGGCACTCCGACGCCGACGTGTTGCTTCACGCGATCACCGACGCCTTGCTTGGAGCGGCGGGGCTGGGTGACATCGGGCGTCATTTTCCGGATACGGATCCTGCATTCGCCGGCGCCGATTCCCGGCGTCTACTGAAGGTGGCGGGTGAGCGTGTGCGATCGACGGCTTATGAAATCGGCAATATCGATGCCACGATCATTGCCCAGGCGCCCAAAATGGCGCCGCACTTGCCCCGCATGATTGCCCATATTGCCGAAGATCTGGGTTTGTCCGAAGCCCAGATCAACCTCAAAGCCAAAACCAATGAGCGCCTGGGATGGGAAGGCCGTGAAGAGGGCATCGCTGCCCAGGCCATTGTTTTGCTGCTTCGGAAGTGATAATAGTTCTCATCTACAATAAAGCGCAACTCAATAGCTTTTCCCAATCGACCGTATTGAGATAGCCAATTTGAGCTTTCCGCGCGATACACGCATACTCCAGTTCGAAAACTCGTACTAGCTAGTCGGTTTTCAGTCTAGGTCGTATTCTGCCAATGGCCCCCCGGTGTTGGCGGATTGTGGTTCCCATGAATTCATAGGAGATATACATGTCAAAGTTGAAAGGCTCGAAGACCGAAGCCAATCTGAAAGATGCTTTTTCAGGCGAATCCCAGGCTAACCGCCGCTATTTGTACTTCGCGAACAAGGCTGACGTTGAAGGCCAAAACGATGTCGCGGCACTGTTCCGTTCGACCGCAGAAGGCGAAACCGGCCATGCACACGGCCACCTCGAGTACCTCGAGCAAGTGGGTGATCCTGCAACCGGTCTGCCAATCGGCTCATCGCGTCAAAACCTGATGGCAGCTGTCGCTGGCGAAACCCACGAGTACACCGACATGTACCCTGGCATGGCCAAGACCGCTCGCGAAGAAGGTTTCGACGAGATCGCTGACTGGTTCGAAACACTGGCAAAGGCTGAGCGTTCACACGCTAACCGTTATCAGAAAGCCCTCGACGCACTCGTAGATTAATACGCACGTCGTCACAACCCTCAGAGCAACCGCGAAGAGGGTTGTGCAGAGCGCATCGTCTTGATGCCAATGCGCTGTGCACAATCCTGATCATCCCCGAGAGATAAAAGACTATGTCACGTGAAGGCAACCTCGAAGCTCCGACCCGTCATCCCCTTGACTGGCTGAGCGAAGATTTTTACAACGAAGATTCTCTGAACGCCGAGCTTGAGCGTGTCTACGACATCTGTCACGGCTGCCGTCGCTGCGTATCGCTGTGCGCGTCTTTCCCGACCTTGTTTGATCTGGTCGATGAATCCGACACGATGGAAGTCGATGGCGTCGACAAGAAGGATTACATGAAGGTCGTTGATCAGTGCTATCTGTGCGACCTTTGCTACATGACCAAATGCCCGTACACACCGCCGCATGAGTGGAACCTCGACTTCCCCCACTTGATGTTGCGCGCCAAAGCCGTG
>JBILCO010000192.1:0-4723 GCA_044353075.1 Burkholderiaceae bacterium | reverse complement strand
AGAACTTGCCCTCCCAGAGCCGAGACTTCCACTTCGACGCGCTGATTCAGCTTGACTGAGTTGGCGTCCTGCTCAGGCAGTGCACCGACCACCCAGACATTGGACAGATCAGCAACGGTGAACAGCGGATCGCCCGGTTGCGCAACCTGGCCCTGGCTGACTTTTCGTTCAATGACGATGCCGGTTCGTGTTGCGGTGATCGGTACTTCGGAAGCCAGCGCACCGGTCTCACGCAGTTTTTCGACGGCTGAGGACGACATGCCGATCAGCCGCAACTGATCGCTGGCGGCGCGCAGTTCAGCGCGCGCGACCGACAATTCAACTTCACGACGCTGTAATTCGGCATTGCCGATCACATCGGCCATGACCAGTTGCTGGGCGCGTTCGACCGAGCGTTCAGCCAGCTTGGTGCTCGATACCGCACGCAGGAAAGCCAGCTGGGCGTTGGTCAGTTCGGGGCTGGCCAGACGGGCCAGTGCCTGACCGGCTTTCACTCGATCGCCGACCTCGGCCATCACGTGAATCACACGGCCGGACACCGACGCACCAATGCGCGTGGTGCGGTGCTCATTGGCCTCAATGCGACCGGCGACTCTCTGGCTAATCGCGATACTGGCCATCTGAGCCGATTCGACGCGGAACTGTTTTCCCATTTCCGGGGTCAGCTCGACTTCCATCGGATCCGATTTTTTTTGCGCAGCGGGCGTTGCAGGTTTCTTCGCGGCCTCGTCCTTGCCGCATCCGGAGAGGAGCAGAGCGAGACCGCAGAGCGTGAGTGCGGCAATATGGTGAGCGTTTTTGGCGGTCATGGTGGCGTTAAGGCAAAAGGATATGAATGCGTTGTTTACTGGTTCGGACTGGCATAGCGACCAGCGAGTACGTCGAGATCGATCAGTGATGCCTGCAATTGATAGCGCGCCAGCAGCAGGTCTTGTCGTACGGCGCGCAAGACGCGTTGTGCATCCAGTACTTCCAGAATGCCGCGTTCGCCAAAACGATAGGCCGCCTGCGCAACCCGCAGGGCGGCTTCGGCATCACGCATCGCACCCTCGGACAGGGCCTTGATGCGAACCCGCGCGATCTCGATGGACTTCCATGACAGTTCGAGCTGTTGGATCAGTTCGGCCCGCCGACCTTCAAGCCGGGCGGTGGTGCGTTCGCGCTCGGCGATCGCTTCGGCGCGCGGGCCACGACGCTGGTCGAAGAGCGGTACCTGAACTGAAACGCCCAGGACATCCTGCCGGACATCAGGTTCACGTATTTGCAACAGGCGCAGCTCGAGACCGGGCAAGCGGCTGGCCTGTGCTTCGGCGATGCGCGATGTATTGCGCTCGAATTCGGATTCCAGCACGCGCAGTTCGGGGTTGGACTGGAGCGCCGACTTTTTCAGTTGATCGAGCTCGGGCAGGGCAATGACTTCATTCAGTTGCGCATCCAGATCCCAGACCGGGGGCAGTTGGCCTGCGGCCAGGCGGTTGAGTGAAATGGCCGCCTGCTGAATTTGCAGTCTTGCGGTTTGCTCTCGCTGCTGTGCGTTGATGATTTCTGCGTCGGATTTGATCAGCTCATAGCGGCCCGCTTCACCGGTTTCGACACGTACCTTCACGCGCTCCCGGATTTGCTCCAGCAGCCCCAATGCATCGGCCGCTGCCAGTGCTTCTTCCTTACGCAGCAAATATTCATAGGCACGTTGTCTGACCTGACCGATCAATTCATTGCGCGTTTGGGACAAGGATTGCAGGCTGCTTTGCTCGGCGTAGAGCGCGGTGTTCACGCGCGCGCTGCGAAGATTCGGATTTTCAATGAATTGCGACACGCCGATGCCGGTCACATTGCCTGCCTGCGCCGAGGGGCTCGGTGTGCCGTTGCGCCCGGCATTGATTTCGATGCGCGGGTTGGGTATGGCGCCCGCTGTCGTCACGCCCGCAGTGGCCACATCGACGCCACGCTGACCGGCGCGCAAGCTCGGGTTGTGCTGCAGGACCAGCGTGACCAGATCATCGATGCTGATCAGGCGGGGGGCTGTCGCGGGTGCGGCGGTTGTCTCAGCCGCCTGGGTCGCTGGCGAGGCGAGAATCACCAACAAAAGGCTGGCCCGCAAGCCCGCTGTCAGACGAGCGGTGAATGGCGCCACATTACGGGGAAAAGGGCCAAAAGGCACCCTCATGCTGCTCAGCATAGATGTACTTTCAATCAAGAAAAAACCGGCAAACACGCACGAAAAGTTAGCGTTCGAATAATGTTCGTCAGCCATTTGTCAGGTTGCGGACGGGATTATGTCAGGAAAACCAAATCCTTTCAGGAATCGATTATTTCGGCAAATGCCGGCGCAGGCAATAAAAAAACCCGGCAGATTGGGGTGCCGGGTCTTCGGAGTGCGTCAGAACAGAGTGCGTCGGTGTATCAGTAGTTGCGCTGGTAGTGTACGCGCCAGCTTTTGCGCTCTTCTTCGTAGTTGTCGGCGTTGCTCCGGGCGTACCGCAAACCGAGGGTGTTGTACTCATTCACGTCGTACAGGAACATCGCGTGAACACGCGTGCTCTCGTAGTCTTTGGAGGATTTGAAGGCGTTGCGATAGCGAGCGCCGACGTCCAGAGACAAACCGCCGACCAGCGGTACTTTCGCTCCCGCGTCAAACGCGTAGTGCGTGAAATTCTTGTGTTGATCATCATCGACACTCAGTTTCTCGCCGAGACGCACCGCGACATAGGGCAAAAAGAACATGCCAATATCGTAGGATTGCTTGATCTTGAACTCGAGGTTGTTGCTGATGGACTCGGTGCCATCGTATTTGTCCTTGGCGCTGACACCGACTTTCATAGAATACTCAGTCTTGTTCGGCGTCTTGATACCGACCGTCAGATTGGCGCCAATGTATTCGTTGGCGATTGAGGAGCGGTTATCTTTTTCGCTGCTTGTATCCACCATGATGAAGGACTTGTTCCCGTCGGCCATTGCAGCACCCGACAAGGCGAGCAAGCCCCCGATGATAATTTTTTTCATTTTGCTATCTCCAGAGATGATCGATCCGTTACCGCCAGTATAAACAAAGTGTTGCCTTTGGTTCACTTAATAACGGTAATCTGAGGTATCGACACGAGGACCCGAATCTTTAGAGGCCTCGTCAGGCCGGCTTGAACACCACGGCAGTCACATCATCCCGGCGCATTTGCTCGCCTTGCCATTCTCGCAAGTCCTCGCGCATTGCCTGCGCGATCTCGGCCGCGCTTTGCGAGTGATGGCGGGCGACCAGCGCCTGCAGTCGCCGATAGCCATAGGCGCGGGGTGGTCCGCCATCTCGGGTGCCGATCTGATCGGTCAGTCCGTCCGAGACAATCACAAAGCCATCGCCTCGCTCGTAGCGGACCTGGTGTAGTTGGGGTGTTTCATGTGGCGGATCACGATAACCCAGTGACAGGCGCGAAGGTTTGATGGATTGGACCGAACCATCCGCGTGCAGGTGTAGCAGACCCAGCTTGGCGCCGGCGAACTCGATCAGCTGACGCGCCGGATCAATGCGGACAATGGCAGCATCGCAGCCGTCATCGCTTTCGGCCTCATCGCTGTCCTGATTGAGGCCGGTGCGCAAGGCGGCATCCAGCCTCATCAGCGCGCTGGAAGGATCCAGCGACGGGTCGCTGGCAAACATACGCTCGAGCGAGGTGCTGATCAGTACCGAGAGCATTGCACCGGGCACACCGTGTCCGGTGCTGTCGGCGACGGCCACGACGATGCGGCCGTGATCGTCAGGGAGGGATGCCCACCAGACGTCGCCGCCGATAGTGTCGCGCGGCTCCCAGATTGCATGGAAAGAAGCGAAGTGTTTTTCGAGTCGTTGCATGCGGGGCAGTTGCGCGCGCTGCAAGCGGCTGGCGTAGCGGATGGAATCAACCACGACTTCGTGCTGCTTCTCGACCTCGGCTTTGCTTTCTACTAGCTCGCGTGTGCGCTGGGCGACGGTGGATTCAAGTACCTGATTCTGTGTTTCCACCATCTCTTTCTGCGCCTGGATTTTCTGGCTCAGTTCCTGTTGCAGCCAGCGCGTCTTGCTGATCACGGCCATCGCCATGATCATCGCTTCGGCGCAGACGCCCATCGCCTGGGCGGTGTTCGAGTTTTGCATAAAGAGACCGATGCCGTATTTGTCGAGATAGCTGAAGGGCGATGGCACGTCGATGATGCCAAGGAAAAAGATCGTACGGAAGAAAAGGTAGGGCGCCATTGCAAACATGAAAAATTTTGCGATTTTGAGGCCCTGCCGGTAGCGAACGTAGGCGCAGCTGAAAATCATCAGCAGCACAAGGAAGATCATTCCCAGGAAGGGCGCCCACAACCAGAACTGGGGAATCGTGTGCTCCACAAAGGAGATCAGATACAAATGGGCGAGCGTGATGACGATATACACATTGGTGAGCTGATAGATGCGCGGCATGTGGGTCTTCAGCTCAAGGAAATTACGAGCGAAGATCACGTAGCACATCGACTGAAAGTAAGCGAGAAAATTCATGATGACTGCTGAGGTCATCGTATGGTTTAAACGCAGGCCTTCCACGTTAAGGTAAAACTCGTAGAGTCGGCTGCCATCATGCACACGTAGTGATGTCGCTGAAAGCAGTGCGAAGATGATCCAGACGCCGTAGGCAAAACTCGTGCGATCGCGGTTCTGAAACACGGAAAACCATCCGAAGATCCCCAGCGCCAGCAGAACGCCGGCTTGCATGCC
>JBILCO010000191.1:0-4728 GCA_044353075.1 Burkholderiaceae bacterium | reverse complement strand
GCGGCGGACATGAATTTGCGTGCGCCGCGAATATCTTCAACGTACAGAAGAATCGCCTGAGTTTGCGGATCTGTCGCCAGAAAATCGAGCACATCGCCAAAATCGATGTCACTCGCATCACCGAGTGAAATGAAATACGAAAAACCGATGTCGCGCCCGCGCGCCCAATCCAGCACGGCCGTCACCAGCGCGCCGGACTGCGAAACAAACGCCACCTTGCCCGGCAAGGCATCCGTCTGAGCGAAACTGGCGTTGAGATGCAGCGCGGGTGCCAGCAGTCCGACGCAATTGGGTCCAAGCACGCGAAACACAAATGGCTTTGCTGCATCCAGCATGGCTTGCCGATGCGTGCGGCCATCACCATGGTCGCCATCCATTCCCGCCGTCAGTACCACCGCTGCGCGTGTACCTCGCTGCGCCAGTTGTGTGATTAAACCGGGTACGGTCGCAGGTGGTGTCGCAATCACGGCCAGATCAGGTGTTTGCGGCAGACTCGCGATATCGGG
Organism: Burkholderiaceae bacterium; assembly: GCA_044353075.1. Classification (GTDB taxonomy): domain Bacteria; phylum Pseudomonadota; class Gammaproteobacteria; order Burkholderiales; family Burkholderiaceae_D; genus Pernthalerella. Next base: position 4,222 of record JBILCO010000191.1, on the reverse strand, counting down.
GTACACCGGCCAGCCGAGCAAGGACGTGAGCCGGGGATTGACCGCCATCAGTGTCTGATCGCCGGGCGATACTTTTGCGCCGACCAGGTTGGCCCAAACGGTTGCGCCCACGCTGTGCGGCCGGTCACTGGCACCAATCAATGCAACGGATTTGGGCGCAAACAGATAGTCAAGGTTTCGCAGACTCATGAGCAGGTCCTGATGGTTTATAAAATTCAGCTCATCGATTCATTGAGTTAAATCAAATTTTCTAAAAGCATTCCTGTGACGAGCGTATCCGGCGCTAGACGCTGGAACTGACAACTCATAAAGTCGCAATCGATGACTATGACACGCATCTCCAACACTTATCGTCGATATTCAACATTAATTTGAACAGGAAAATCCCGATGAATTTAAAAACCTTGGTAGTCCATGTCGATGCATCAAGGCAAGCGCCCCCCCGAATGGCGCTGGCTGCCCGTCTGGCAGTGCTGCATGACGCTCACCTGGTCGGCGCTGCGATGACTGGCATTTCCCGCATCATCTTTGAAGACAATCCCGTTCGCCCACCCAATACTGTGCTGATTCATCACGTGGAAGGATTACGCAGCAGCGCGCGCCTGGCATTGAAAAATTTTGAAGATATTGCGCGACAGGCCGGCGTGACTTCGATGGAATCACGACTGATCGAGGATGATCCGGAGAGCGGTATGGCGATCCAGACCCGGTATGCGGATCTTGCGGTGGTCGGGCAGTTTGATCCGGACGACCCGGTGCCGGGCCTGATGTCGGATTTTCCGGAATCAGTATTCATGCAGGGTGTGCGACCGGCGCTGATCATCCCTTTCACCGCGCAGTCCGTACAACCCTTTGCGCGCGTGATGATTGCCTGGGACGCCAGCATTAGCGCAACGCGCGCTGTCACCGGAGCACTGCCACTGCTGCAAGCCGCTGCCGACGTCGATGTAGTGGTTTTCAATGCGTCGCCCCAGAGCGAATCCCATGGCGAACTGCCCGGCAGCGATCTTGCCGTGTACCTGGCGCGCCATGGCGTGACGGTCAATGTCATCAACCGCAGGACCGATATCGATATCGGTAACAGTCTGTTGTCTTTGTGTGCCGATCAGGCATCGGATTTGCTGGTCATGGGTGGCTACGGCCACACACGCTTTCGTGAAATTCTGCTCGGCGGCGCGACGCGCAAGGTGCTTGAATCGATGACGCTGCCGGTGCTGATGGCTCATTAGAGGGTGTCGCATCCTCTGAGCCATCGGTTACCGAGTCGCTGCCTCAGGGTCGCGATATACCAGCACCGGTATGCGCGCATGGGCGAGTACCCGCTGGGTTTCGCTGCCCAGCAAGAGCTTGTCCAGCCCCTTGCGGCCATGCGAGGCCATCCAGATCAGATCGCAGCCTTTGCTCTCGGCGGTGGTAATGATTTCTTCATACGGATGCACGCCACGCGTGGACAAAACCTCGCAGGTAACACCGGCTGCACTGGCCATCGCCTGCAGCTTCTGCATCGCCTGCTGCGCTGTCTTGTCCTGAATCTCTTCGTAAGCACCCAGATCCACCATCGCGCCGGCTTCAGGCATCAGCATGAACGGATACAGCTGCGCAACGGACAGACCCACAACGGACGCGCCGGTCGCTGCTGCGAAATCCAGCGCCGCCTGAGACGATTTTTCGGACAGCGTGGAGCCATCGGTGGGAATAAGCAGCTTGCGGAACATGATGTGCCCTTTCAGGTAAGCCTGTTGCGCGAGACTATCAAACCCGGGGATGAAAGAAATTGACCCGGATCAAAGTGGCCAGAGTGGCGGCTCATCCATCAGTGCAATCTGCTCACGCAACTCCAGAATGCGGTCCTGCCAGTAGCGTACTGAATTAAACCAGGGGAAAGCTGCCGGGAAAGCGGGGTCGTCCCAGCGTCTGGCCAGCCAGGCAGAATAATGCAGCAGCCGCAGCGTTCGCAGCGCTTCGATCAGATACAGCTCACGCGAGTTGAATTCAAAAAAATCTTCATAACCCGCCAGCAGCGTGGCCAGCTGCGCGCTGCGGTCCTGCCGCTCACCGGAAAGCAGCATCCACAAATCCTGCACGGCCGGCCCGCTGCGGCTGTCATCAAAATCGACGAAATGCGGCCCGTCATCAGTCCACAGCACATTCCCACCATGACAATCGCCATGCAAGCGCAACAAACACAAATCGCCGGCGCGCTCATAGCAATGACGTACACCTGCCAGTGCCTGTGCGGTGACACTGGACCAGCTTTCCAGCAAATCCGCGGGTATGAAATCATTCGCCAGCAGCCAGGTGCGAGGTTCATCGCCAAAGCTCGTCACGTCCAGTATGGGTCTGTGCTGGTACGCTGCGCTGGCGCCGACTGCATGAATACGTCCCATCAGACGACCGGTTTGCTCCAGTGTGTCGTCACGATCGAGCTCAGGTGCGCGCCCACCCTGACGCGGAAATACAGCGAAGCGATAGCCCTCGTGAGTGTGCAGCGTGTGATCCGCGATGCGCGTTGCCGGCACGACCGGAATTTCCTGCGCGTACAACTCGTCAACGAATTGATGCTCTTCGAAAATAGCGGCATCGGTCCAGCGACCGGGTCGATAGAATTTCACGATCACCGGCGCCGTGTCTTCCATACCCACCTGATACACACGGTTTTCGTAACTGTTCAGCGCGAGCAAACGGCCGTCACCATACAGCCCGAGCGATTGCAGTGCATCAAGTACTGTGTCAGGCGAGAGCCCGGAAAAAGAATGCGGTGGCAGGTCAGTCATGAGTAGCATTGTAGTCTGCCCGCCATCTCGAATGGACATCCGCTGCACGGGTTACACTGCGGGCTGTCTATTAATGAGCCGAACATGCATACCGACCCCTTATTGTCAGAGCAGGAATTTGAAGAACTGGATCGTTTCCTGATGTCAGACCAGTGCAGCGATGAGGCCATGACGATGGATGCCTTGCATGGTTTTCTGACGGCAATCGCCATCGGCCCGGAAAAAATCCCCGCAGCCGAATGGTCTTCCGCAGTCTGGGGAGCGGAGCCCGAGGATGCGCCTGATTTTCAGACACCGGAACAAGCGAAACGCATTGCGCATCTGCTGGAACGTACGCTGGAAGACATTGAAGTCACACTGGACGTGGCCCCGGCAGATTTCGAACCCCTGTTCTGCGAATTGCAATGGAAAGGCCAATCGCTGCTGGATGCCGAAACCTGGGCCTGGGGATTCCTCGAAGGGGTCAAACTCCGTGAGGCGGCATGGCAAGCGCTGCGTGCATCACCGCAAAGCGGGCTGCTGCGTGCCATTGATTTGCTGGGTGGTGAAGAAATTGAAGAATCCGAACTCAGTCTGGTCGACGATCCGATGAAGTGCCACAAACTGGCGGTGGAGGTTGAGGCATCGATTGCTCAGATTCGCCGCTTCTGGCAAGCCCGACGCAGCCAGTAAAAGCTGCGTGCTACCCGCTCAGCAAGCATTTACTCGCAAGCAGCTTTCAGGGTATTGCCCGCATCCGACGAGACACATGCCAAACATAAGCCGCCAGCATGAAGTGCATCAGACTTTGATGAAATGCTCGCGGTAATAACGCAATTCCTCAACGGATTCGAGGATATCTGCCAGCGCCGTATGCATCTGATGTTTTTTGAAACCGCTGATCAGTTCGGGTTTCCAGCGGCGGCATAGCTCTTTGATGGTGGACACATCCACATTCCGGTAGTGGAAAAACTGTTCCAGCAACGGCATGTGCCGCGCCATGAAACGACGATCCTGGCAGATGGAATTGCCGCACATCGGTGATTTCCCCGCCGGTACGTACTGCCGCAAAAAACTGATCATCTGCGCGCTGGCCTCTCCCTCGGTAACCGTGGACGCGCGCACCTTCTCAATCAGACCCGAGCGACCGTGGGTACCTTTGTTCCAGGCGTCCATCTTGTCCAGCACGGCATCGCTCTGGTGAATCGCAAAGACCGGACCCTCAGCAAGGATATTCAGCTCGGCATCGGTGACGATGGCTGCAATCTCGATAACACGGTCACTGTCCGGATCCAGCCCGGTCATCTCCATGTCGATCCAGACCAGGTTCATTTCATTCGGGCGGAGGGCGCCCGAGGGGGCCGGATGCGCTTCAATAGCTTGTGACATAATCTGTTCCTGGGTCGGCTTCTTCGTAGGAAGAGCCATAAAACAGCCATTTTCTCATAGACATCGCATGGATCCGCAAA
>JBILCO010000190.1:0-4731 GCA_044353075.1 Burkholderiaceae bacterium | reverse complement strand
AACAAGATGTCAGTCATCAAGGAAGGCGTTGAAGTCTCCGATGTCATCATCCAGGAAGGCGTGCACACCTTCGAGCACATCAATGACGCAGTCGCCGAGCCGGTGGTGTACATGATCGACCGTTATGTCGTTGGCGGTTTTTATCGGGTGCATGCCGAGCGCGGCATTGACGAAAACCTCAACTCTCCGGGCGCACATTTTGTGCCGCTCGCTTTCGAGCAGCAGCATGCGTTGCCGGATCTGGCAGCCAAACCCGGTACTGCCGCGCCCAACCGCTTTTACATGTACGGCGTTGTAGCGCGTCTGGCGCTGCTTGCTGCATCGGTGGAGCTGGAAAAAACCGATCCCAATCCGGAAGAATACTGAGTCGCTTGTCATGAAAATCGCATTCGCGGCAGACGCGTTATCCGGCTTCAAGATCGCCAAGGACTCGACCTACGCGATGATGGTCGAGGCCGCTGCGCGCGGGCATGAGATTCACGCGTTCAGTCACGCCGATTTGATGTTCGACGGTGCAGGTATTAAAGCCGCCGTCGCCCGCGTCAACCTGACGGGTGACAGTAGCGCCTGGTATCGTGCCGAAGCGCCGGTGCTGCAATCGCTCACGGCTTTCGATGCCGTCATCGAGCGCACCGACCCGCCGTTCGACATGCAGTACATCTACGCGACGTATCTGCTGCAGCGTGCCGAGGCTGAGGGCGCGCGCGTGTTCAACCGCCCTCAAGCCATTCGTGACCATAATGAAAAGCTGGCGATTACGGGTTTCCCTCAGTTCATTGCACCCACACTGGTCACCAGTGAAACGGCGCCGATACGAGCGTTTCATCAGCAGCACCGCGACATCATCCTCAAGCCGCTTGACGGCATGGGCGGCGCAGGAATCTTCCGCGTCGGCAGCGATGGCATGAATCTCGGGTCCATCATCGAGACGCTGACCGAAAATGGCACACGCACGATCATGGTTCAGCGCTATATTCCCGAGATCGTGAATGGTGACAAGCGCGTGTTGCTGATCGGCGGACACGTCGTGCCCTACGCGCTGGCGCGGGTGCCGCAGGCCGGTGAAGTGCGTGGCAATCTGGCGGCCGGCGGGACGGGTATTGCCATGCCGCTGATGGATCGCGAGCGCGAAATTGCCGAAACACTCGCGCCAGAATTGCATTCACGCGGATTATTACTGGTAGGATTGGACGTGATTGGGCATTATCTGACCGAGATTAACGTCACCAGTCCGACCTGTTTTCAGGAAATCATGCAGCAAACAGGTTTCAATGTGGCCGGCATGTTTATTGACGCACTGGAAAAATCGGCCTGAGCCGCACATACGAACCGCAGTATCGGCGCACCACAAAAACGCATCACGCATCACAGACACTGTCATAGGCAATGGTAGGCATTCTTCTCCTGACGCATGCGCCGCTGGGCCGGGCTTTTATCGAAGCGGCCACGCATGTCTTTCGCAGTGCGCCCGCGCAGGTGGAGGCGCTCGACGTGGTCGCCGATCAGGATCCCGAGGAAGTCCGCCGTCTGGCCTGCGAGGCCATTGCGCGTATCAACGATGGCACGGGAGTACTGGTGATTACCGATGTGATGGGTGGCACGCCATCGAATTGCACTTTATCGTTGTGCGTCCCGGGTGAAGTCGAAGTCATTGCAGGTATCAGTCTGCCCATGCTGCTGCGCGCGATCACGTATCGTCACAACGCGCTGGATGTCATGATTGAGATGGCACTGGCTGGCGGACAAAGTGGCGCATGCCGGGTCGACCATCGCGTTCGCCTTGCACCTAATTGATTTGTAGCCCGGATTTATTCAGCTTATCCCTAAAAAATGATCAGCAGAGACATCGAAATCATCAACAAACTCGGCCTGCACGCACGTGCCTCCGCCAAGCTCACCCAGCTCGCCGCCAAATATCAGAGCGAGGTCTGGATGTCTCGCAACCAGCGCCGGGTCAACGCAAAATCCATCATGGGTGTGATGATGCTGGCGGCTGGCAAAGGCGCGATCGTCACGCTGGAAGCCGACGGCCCCGATGAACAGGAATGCTTCGATGCACTGGTGCAGCTCATGGAGGCGCGTTTCGGCGAAAGCGAATAAGAGGCTCTAACAAAAAGCCGCTAGCGTTGTTGCACCGCCTTGCCAGCGGCTTTTTGTTAGAGCCTCTAAGTATCACTGTTGTAAAACTCTGCGACCGCGTGAAATTTTAAAACCGACGATCTGATGGCTTCCTTCACTCTGCATGGCATTCCGGTATCGCGTGGCATCGCGATTGGCCGCGCGCACCTGCTGCGGCCGGCTGCCCGGGACGTCAAGCATTATCTGGTGGCCGAAGAAAAGGTTGAGGCAGAAGTCGCGCGCCTCACTGCGGCGATCACTGCAGTCAATCAGGAGCTGCAGACGGTGCGACGCGATCTGCCGCCGGACGCACCTTCGGAGCTGGCGGCGTTCATTGATGTCCACGCATTGATTCTGGCCGATCCCATCATTGCCGAGAACCCGCTCAAAATCATACGCAGCCGGCATTACAACGCCGAGTGGGCGCTACTCACGCAGATTGACGAGTTGTCTGCACAGTTTGATGAGATTGAAGACGACTATCTGCGTGAACGCAAGAACGATATTCTTCAGGTGGGCGAACGCATTCTCAAGCGGTTAACCGGTAGCGCCGTTACGCTGCCCGGGGCGACCGGGACTCAGGAAGCCAGTGCGCAAATGATCGTCGTTGCGCACGATATTTCGCCGGCGGACATGCTGCAATTCCGCGATCGCACCTTCGTCGGTTTTGTCACGGATCTGGGCGGTCAGAACTCGCACACGGCCATTGTCGCCCGCAGTCTGGACATACCGGCCGCGGTCGGCATGGCGACGGCATCGTCGCTGATTGCCGAAGATGACTGGCTCATCATCGACGGTGATGCCGGCATCGTTATCGTTGATCCTGCGCCGCTCGTGCTCGAGCACTATCGCGAAAGCCAGAATCGCCTGCTGCGCGAGCGCAAAAAGCTCGGCAAGCTGCGCAAGACGCCGGCGGTCACGCGCGATGGCACACATATTCATTTGCTGGCCAATATCGAATTGCCGGAAGACTGTGTGGGCGCCCTTGATGCCGGCGCGGTTGGTGTCGGGCTGTTCCGCTCCGAATTCCTGTTCATGGGCCGTACTGGTCAGACCGCGAGACTGCCGTCCGAGGATGAACAGTTCGAGTCCTACCGCAAAGCCGTCGTTGCAATGAAAGGCAGGCCGGTCACGATACGTACGCTCGATGTCGGCGCCGACAAGCCGCTCGACAAGGATGAGGAAACAGCGCTCAATCCTGCGCTGGGTCTGCGCGCGATACGCTACTGCCTGTCCGAGCCGCAGATGTTCCTCACGCAGTTGCGCGCGATTCTGCGCGCTTCTGCGTACGGACCGATCAACATGCTCATTCCCATGCTTTCCCATGCGTTCGAAATCGATCAGACCTTGAGTCTGATTGCGCAGGCGAAGGCGCAGCTGCGCGACGCCAAAAAGAAATTCGATCCGCAGATACCTGTGGGTGCGATGATTGAAATCCCGGCCGCCGCGCTGACCTTGCCGCTGTTTATCAAGCGTCTGAATTTCCTCTCCATCGGCACCAACGATTTGATTCAGTACACACTGGCGATCGACCGAGTCGATCACGAAGTCGCCCACTTGTACAATCCGCTCCACCCGGCGGTGCTGCAGCTGCTGGCCATGACGATTTCGGCCGGTGTCAAAGCGGGTATCCCGGTTGCCGTCTGCGGCGAGATCGCCGGCGACGTCAAACTGACCCGTCTGCTGCTTGGTCTGGGCCTGCGCGAATTTTCGATGCACCCGGCACAGCTGCTGTCGGTGAAGCAGGAAATTCTCAATAGCGACATCACGCTGTTGGAGCCTCACGTCAAAAGAATCCTGCGCAACTATGAGCCGGCAGCGATAGCCGAGGCCGTGGAGCGTCTGAAGGTGTTATAGGCCTGCTCCCCGTTTGACGCTGGGCTCCGACTTCGCTATCCTTGCGCGCATGCGCCGATTTGACCTTAGCTTGCGGGCGCAAGGGACGTTCCCTGATAAATACGGCTAAAGCGAGCTCGAATCGAACTCCGAATCCAGCCCGACCAGCCAGATGCTCTCGGGCTTTTTTTATTTCCGGTTCCAGATGAAATCCATAGGTGTCGTTAAGCCACAGTCCATGCACTTTGCGCAGCCGCTGCCGCTGCAAAGCGGTGCTGTGCTGTCCGATTACACGCTCGTCTACGAAACCTACGGCACGCTCAATGCCGATGCTTCCAATGCGGTGCTGGTTTGTCATGCGCTCAATGCGTCGCATCATGTCGCTGGCATCTACGAAGGTCAGCCGAAAAGCACCGGCTGGTGGGACAACATGGTCGGCCCCGGCAAGCCGCTCGACACGGATCGGTTTTTTGTCATCGGCGTCAATAACCTCGGTTCCTGCTTTGGTTCGACCGGACCGATGCACACCAATCCCGCCACCGGCAAACCCTATGGCGCGTCTTTTCCGGTCGTGACCGTCGAAGACTGGGTGCACGCACAAGCACGTCTGGCCGATGCGCTGGGCATACGCCGGTTTGCTGCCGTCATGGGCGGATCGCTGGGTGGCATGCAGGCACTGGCCTGGAGCATGTTGTATCCGGCACGTGTCGGGCATTGCCTGGTCATTGCTTCGACACCCAAACTCAGCGCGCAGAATATCGCTTTCAATGATGTCGC
>JBILCO010000188.1:0-4747 GCA_044353075.1 Burkholderiaceae bacterium | reverse complement strand
CAGCCACCGGTTTCGGTCAGAGAGGCTTTGCGGCCGTTGTTGATGATCGCGCCATCGATATCGAATTGCCGAAAGTTGTTGCGGGATACCCCGGCCGCCGTCGGGGCCGTGATATCGATTTGCGGTAAGCCATTGCCGGTCTGCAGAATGACGGGGCGCTGGTTGGCAGGCGCATCCGGTGCGGCGATCACTTGCGACAAGGCAGGCGTGATCATCAACAGGCCGGACAGCGCCAGCGCGACATAACGCAACGTCGTGTGAACCCTCATGTGAACCCTTCAGAAATTCAGACTGAGATGAAAACCAGCGGTGGTGCTGGCACTGCGAAAGCCTTCGGGTTTGCTCAGGGGGCGGCCCAGAAAGAGATCCCATGACACGCGGGCAGCATTGCCGCGCAGACCGATTACAGCGCCGGTGAGTCGGTTGCCGAGCATGTCTTCAGCCGACCGGCCGCCGATCTTGCCGGTGTCAATGCCGGTATAGAGTTCGCTGCGAAGGGTGGGAACCGACAGTCCCAGTTCCTGACGCAACACCCAGCCGCGGTCGCCAACCAGCAGCAATTCGCCATCGAAACCGCGCACGGTGTAACGGCTGCCGATGGCAAAACGATCCTGGGGTGTCAAAGGTGTGCCATTCCATTGCGCGCGCCAGCCCGCGATGTAGCGCAGACGTTGCGATGCCAGACGAAAGGGCATCGACAGCGTTGCGTCCGCGCGCAGGATTTGCATGCGTGAGGTGCCTTCGCCAAACGCCTGTTCGGGTGCCGGGCGTGATCCAAAGGCGCCTGTGCCGCGTCGCACTGCGACATTGGCATCGAGCGAAGCATCGCCCAGCTGCGAACGCTGGCTCAGTGCCAGCTCCCAGCCGCCGATGTCGCGTCGCTGAGCATTGACTTCTGCATCGTCGATGAAATTACGTGAGGAGCGCGACCACCAGCGCAAGCTCGCACTGGTTTTGCCGAGGCTGTTGCGCTTGAGCAGACGTGTGATGGCCAGTTCGCGGTTGTCGCCATTGCCGCGGTAGTTGTAATCCTGATTCAGACCGGCGACATTCTGGTGATATTCAAAGGTGCTGGCCGTGGCCGACAGCAGCCAGTTTTTCCAGGGCACTGAGTAGTGCACGGTATGCGATTGCGCACCGCGCTCGCCCGACAAACCACCACCCACCGACTGATGCGCGCTGACGTAGAACAGATCGTTCAGCGTCCACCAGTGGTCATAGGCCAGCGTGACTGCCGCCTGACGTTTGCCGGTATATTTGCTGCCCGCATCATCCAGCGAAAGGTTCAGACGAAACGGCAGGGCTTGCGTCCATTCGATGATGACATCGCTGTGTCCCGGCAAGGCATCGGTGCCTTGTGCCGACATGATGCGGATATTGGCTTCGGTACTGGGTAGTCGTTTCAGATTATCCAGGCCCTGTTCCAGTGCCCGCACATTCAGCAGATCGCCCGGTTGCGCGGGCATCGCATTCCACAGCCTCGCACGCGAAGCCGTGCCGTCGGCAAAACGGATATGACGAATACGACCGGGTAGCAATGTCAGCGTGAGAATGCCGTCATGCAAATCTTGCGTTTCGGTCAGAACGCGTGTGGTGACATAACCGCGCTTGAGAATGGCTTGTTGCACCCGTTGCGCGGCGATGGCAATACCGGAGGCGCCGAGGCAGCGGCCGAGCACCGGATCGCCATCACGTTCAGCGGCCGCAATGGCCCACTGAAAATATTCGCTCGCATCACCTTGCATCGTCAGCGCACGAATGACATGACAGGGTTTTTCTTCAGCCGGCAACAGAAGGAACGGCAGTGTGGGTGTCTGCAAATGCACGGGTTTTTGTGCTTCATTTTGCAGACGCAGCTCTCGCTCACGCTCCTGCTGTCTCAGCAATTGTTCTGCTTCGATGCTTTGTGCGGCGGACAAGACCGGCGTACAAAGCCCGGGCAGCAAAAAGAAAAAAGAAATGTAATGCAGCAGCTTTACCGACATGATCGCGAACCAAGAGTTAAATCAAGGCGGCGGATTTTAGTGGTTGCTGTGGCTGAATGTCAGCCGGATTACGTCACGTGTTGCGCAGATGTTGAAGAAAATACTGGCTGCAGCGCTGCTCAGTAATCAGCTAGCATTTATGCGTTCAAGCGATAGTTCGATCATCAGTACTGATGTTTGCGTACGTCGTCTTGTGCCAGCGTTTGTCGCTGCGTTGTTTGTGATTCAATTTGAGCGATGGAGGCGGGTGGTGAAATGCGGACCGGTTGAGTCAGATGCGCACTGGTCGACAAGACATTGCTCGTGGCTTCCGGGGCAGCATTCCATACGGGATCAGGGATGCTTTCGAAAACAGATTTCAGTTGCTGGCCCCAAGTGCTGCGGATCATTTGAAAGTACTGGTTTTTCTCATCGATGGTGACAAAGCGTCCCACAGACAAACTGTCTGCGCGGTAGACCAGCAAATCAAGCGGGAAGCCGACCGAGATATTGGAGCGCAAAGTCGAATCCATCGAAATCAGTGCGCATTTTGCGGCTTCATCCAGCGGTGTGTTCGGAGAGACTACGCGATCGACAATCGGCTTGCCGTATTTGGATTCGCCGATCTGAAAGTAAGGATTTTCATCATGCGACTCGATGAAATTACCTGCTGAGTAGAACTGGAACAAGCGGCATCGCTCGCCCCGGATCTGACCACCAAAAATCAGGCTGACGTTGAAGTCGATGCCAAATTTTTCCAGCGACTCGGCATCGCGCTTGTGCACATTGCGTATGCATTCACCGACAAGCCGCGCTGCCTCGACCATCGAAGAAGCGGTCCAGATACTGGTACCGTCCGGCGCAAGATACTCGGCGATCATCTGCCTGACCGATTGGGAAATCGACAGATTACCGGCACTCATCAGGACCATCATGCGATCGCCCGGATTTTCGAACACACTCATTTTCCGGAACGTGCCAATCTGATCCACGCCTGCATTCGTTCGCGAATCCGACAGAAAGACCAGTCCTGCGTTCAGGCGCAATGCGATGCAATAAGTCATGACAAGCAACCGAAAAGAGAAAATGGCATTCTAACTGAGGCTCTCAGCGCCTCCGGGCAAGGGATGATTTTCATCGCTGGCTGATATCGACGCGAACATCCAGCACTTCATCACCGCCACCACGGCGCATACCGCGCACTGGCGCCGCCGATTCGTAATCACGCCCGACTGCCAGCCGGCAGTAGCCTGCATGCTGAAAACGCGCATGGGTGACGTCGATACTGATCCAGCCGGAGAAATCAACCTCATCTACCCAGACATCCACCCAGGCGTGGCTGGCACTGTGCGGCACGTCGCCGGGGTCAATGTAGCCGGACACGTAACGTACCGGTATGCCGGCGCTGTGGCAGCAGGCAATGAAAAGATGCGCATGATCCTGACAGACGCCTTTACCCAGCGCGAGCGCTTCGCCTGCCGTGCTGCGGGCACCGGTGGCACCTGTTTCATAACTGACCGCATCGCAAATCGCCTGACTGAAATCCAGCAGCTGGTGGCTGTCCGGGCGGGCGGGCAGCTTGTCGACGGCAAATGCGCGTATTGCCTCTGTTGGCTCTGTCAGTCGGGTTGGCACCGTGAAAGCCAGCGGCGAGAGCAGCATTTTTTCCGGCAGACGTCCGCGATCAGGCGACTGAATATCGATCAGGCCACTGGCCACGATACGAACCTCCTGATGAGGCACGACGATGGTCAGGATTTCGCTGTGATTACCCATTGCGTCTTCCATCGCGTGTCGCTTGCCTGACGTTGCAATGTGCCACTGGCTGATGCGTTGAAGCGGCTCGATACGCGGCGTCAGTCGCAGCTGTTGTATTGAATAACTGACCGGCTTTTCGTAGCGATACACCGTTTCGTGACGGATCGCGAGCGTGGCGACCTTCATACGGCCAGCGGAAGCAGAAAGTCGCGGCTGACCCGATTGCCCAGTTCATAGACCTGCTCGAGGAAATGGGTCAGGAAATCATGTAATCCATGCTGCATGATGTCCTCGATGCTATTGAATTGGAGATCGGCATGCAGCCGTCCCGCAAAACGTTCGGTTTCGCGCGAGACGTCGTTGCGCACCTGTTCAAGGTTATTCACGACTTCGGCCAGACAAGCCATCAGCGAGCGCGGCATATCGCCCCGCAGGATGAGAAGTTCAGCCACGCGCTCGGGGGTGATGACATCACGATAGGCTTTGCGATACGTCTCGAACGCTGATACGGAACGCAGCACCGCAGCCCAGTGATAAAAGTCCATGTCAGTGGCAGTCAGTAGCTGACGATCCGCACCGTGAAATTTCACATCGATCAGACGAGCTGTATTGTCCGCGCGCTCAAGGAAGGTACCCAGACGAATGAAATAGAACGCCTCGTCCTTGAGCATCGTACCGATGGTTACGCCACGCGATAAATGCGATCGATGCTTGACCCACTCAAAGAACTCGCCGGGATCGCGCTCGAGGATGCCATCCCGCAGCAGATGATTCATTTCCAGCCAGGTCGTGTTTTGCGTTTCCCAGACTTCAGTCGTGAGCGTGCCACGTACCGCGCGTGCGTTTTCCCGTGCATGGGTCAGGCAGGCGGCGATTGATGAGGAGTTGTCGGGATCGCGCACCAGAAAATCGATGACGTCTTTACGGGTCAGCAACCCGTATTTTTCGTCGAAGGCCGGTTGCAATTCCGAGATGCCCAGTACGGCGCGCCAGCCCTGTTCCGCGGCCTCAGCGGATTGCGGCAA
>JBILCO010000187.1:0-4816 GCA_044353075.1 Burkholderiaceae bacterium | reverse complement strand
AATGCGGTGACGATGACGAAAACCGAAGCGGGCGCCGCATTCAGCAACCCGGAAGTCTATATGGAGAAGTATCTTGAAAATCCGCGTCACGTGGAAATTCAGATACTGGCCGATGAGTTCAAGAATGCGATCTGGCTGGGAGAACGCGACTGTTCGATGCAGCGCCGCCATCAGAAGGTGATCGAAGAAGCGCCTGCGCCGGGCATCCCGCGCAAGCTGATCGAAAAAATCGGTGATCGCTGTGCCGAGGCCTGCCGCAAGATCGGCTATCGTGGTGCAGGTACGTTCGAGTTTCTCTACGAAGCGGGCGAATTCTATTTCATCGAAATGAATACCCGCATCCAGGTCGAGCACCCAGTCACGGAAATGGTGACCGGTATCGACCTAGTGCAGGAACAGATCCGTATCGCCGCCGGTGAAAAACTGCGCTTCAAGCAGCGTGACATCGTGCTCAAGGGCCATGCGATCGAATGCCGTATCAATGCGGAAGATCCGTACAAATTCACACCCTCCCCCGGCCGCATTCTGTCCTGGCACGCACCCGGTGGCCCGGGGATTCGCGTGGATTCACATGCGTACGCCGGTTACTACGTGCCGCCGAACTATGACTCGATGGTGGGCAAGGTCATTTCGTATGGCGCGACCCGTGATCAGGCGATCAAACGGATGCAGATTGCGCTGTCTGAAATGGTGGTCGAGGGCATACTGACGAATATTCCGCTCCACCGTGAGCTGATGGTCGATGCGCGATTTGCCGAGGGTGGCACGAACATTCACTATCTCGAGCAAAAACTCGCCAACAAAAAATAAGCGGTCATCATGAGCTGGACCGAGATTGTTCTGGAAGTACCGCGTGATTTGACCGAGCAGGTGTCGGATGCGCTGATCGAAGCCGGCGCGCTCTCGGTTTCCGTGGAAGATGCCGACGAAGGCACCGATGCCGAGCGGCCGCTTTTTGGCGAGCCCGGCATGGAACCCACTGAGCATGCATGGGAACACAGTCGCGTGGTGGCGCTGGCCGAGGCCGGCGCAGATTGCGCCGCCATGGTTCGTGATGCCTGCCATCTGTGCGAGATTGCCGAGCCTCTCACGTTCTCGCTGCGACCCGTGGCGGAACAAGACTGGGTCAGGGTCACCCAGTCGCAGTTTGAACCGATCCACATCGGACGCCGTATCTGGGTCGTGCCCAGCTGGCATGAAGCGCCCGAACCCGATGCCGTGGTGCTGGAACTCGATCCGGGGCTGGCTTTCGGCACGGGCAGCCACCCCACGACGCGGTTGTGCATGGAATGGCTGGAATCGCATGCGCCAGCGGGCAAAACGATGCTCGATTACGGCTGCGGCTCAGGCATACTGGCAATGCTGGGGAAAAAACTGGGCCTCGGATCCGTCGATGGCGTCGACATTGACGAACAGGCCATCAGCTCAGCGCATGACAATGCAGAACGCAATCGCTGCGACATTCATTTTTTTCTGCCAGAAGATTTCAAGGCAGCGCGATCCACAACCCGTTACGACCTCGTTATGGCCAACATCCTCTCCAGTCCGCTGAAACTGATGGCACCCATGCTGTGCGGCCGCGTAAACGATGGCGGCTCACTAGTGCTCTCTGGCGTACTGGCGCGGCAGGCAGATGAAGTCATTGCCAGCTACGCGCCGCTGATTTCCCTCTCCGTCTGGGCTGAACTCGATGGCTGGGTGGCGCTTGCCGGACAACGCCCTGTCTGATTCACAGCGCATGCCGACCACTCTCGCCACCCGCTGTCCCTACTGTCACACGCAATTCCGTGTGACGCCGCAGCAGCTGACACTGCGTGAAGGCATGGTTCGCTGCGGCACATGCCGGGAGGTTTTCAACGGCGCGGACCATCTGTCCGAACGCGTGTCAGAACATGATTCCGCAGACGGCTCACCCCGGGATGTGACGTCGGACACGGACCTGCCCTCTCGCAATGACGATGATGCAGCGGGGCGCATGACCCTGTTTGATTCGGGCGTTCCAGGCGAAGCTGCGGTGCCCAGTGATTCGACAATGCAGGAAGAACTGGATGCACTCTCCAAGGCGATCACGGAATTGCAGAACAAGCCCTGGAGTGAACCGAGCTCCGGCAGTTTATTGGCTGCTGAGGATGACGAACACAAGGACAGCGCACCGGGTTTTGTGCAGGAAGGACGCCAGCGTCAGCGCACGGGACGGCTCTGGAAGTTCTTGCTGATGCTGGTGATGCCCTTGCTGGTGCTGGGTCTGGTAGCGCAACTGAGCTACCTGCTCCGCAACGAAATCGCTGCGCATTCGCCCGAGGCCGCGCATTACCTGCGTGCCGCGTGCCGCCGGATTGGCTGCACGATCACGCTGCCCGCGCAGATCGAAGCATTATCGATCGAGTCGCGCCAGCTGCAAGCGCTGCCGGATCAGGCCAATCATTTCGAGTTGGTGATTCTGCTTCGCAATGTCAGCACCACCAGTCAGGCCTGGCCAGCACTTGATCTGCAGCTCAATGACGCGATCGGGCAGGCTGAAATCCGAAAAATCTTCAGGCCTGCCGATTTCCTGAAAGCGAGCGAGATCCGCGCCGGGATTCCTGCCGCATCCGAGCGAGAGATTCGTCTGCGCTTTGAGCTGAGCGGCGATCCGGCCTACGGTTTCAACATCCGAATTTTCTATCCCTGATTTTTAATCGTCATTGCTCGAGCCTTTGGCTCATATAACAACAAACGGAATTTTATGACTTCACTGATTTGTGGTTCACTCGCGTTTGACACCATCATGGCCTTTCACGGACGTTTTTCCGAGGCCCTGCTGGCTGACCAGCTGCACAAAATCAACGTCGCCTTTCTGGTCCCGGGTATACGGCGGGAGTACGGCGGCTGCGCGGGCAATATCGCTTACAACCTCAAGCTGCTGGGTGGCGATCCGCTGATCATGGCCACGATCGGCCAGGACGGTGCGCCTTATCTCGAACGCCTGAAGAAACAAGGCATCAGCACACGCTGCATCCGCAGCTTTGATGATGCCTATACCGCGCAAGCTTTCATCACCACCGATGCGGACAATAATCAGATCACCGCATTCCACCCCGGCGCAATGGGCAACGCCCATCACAACAAAATCAGTGAGGCTGGTGAGGTGAAACTGGCCATTGTGGCGCCCGATGGTCGCGACGGCATGATCGAACACGCCCGCGATTGCGCGGCGGCGAAAATACCGTTCATTTTCGATCCGGGCCAGGGTCTGCCCATGTTCAGCGGTCCTGAGCTAGTAGATTTCATTGAGCTGGCGACCTATGTCGCGGTCAATGACTATGAAGCTGAATTACTGACCGAGCGCACCGGACTTTCGCTGCCCCAAATTTCGGAACGGGTGGCTGCACTGGTCGTCACACGGGGCGAACAGGGCGCAGAAATTTTCACTGCAGAGAGTCGCTTCGATATTCCGGTCGTTAACGTGGATGACGTGGTCGACCCTACCGGCTGTGGCGATGCATTTCGCGCCGGCATGCTGTTCGGACTGACACGCGGCATGGACTGGATGACGATAGGCCGACTGGCTTCATTAATGGGCGCCATCAAGATCGCCAGCCAGGGCGGACAAAACCATGCGCCGACACGGGACACGATTGAAGATCGCTTTGAACAGGCATTCGGCTACCGATTCTGAGAAGCCGGAAAAATGCCAGTGGCGGTGTCGGAAGTGTGTTGCCTGCGGCCGCGTTGCTTCGCACCGCTCATGTTGTGAAAGCTTCCAGGAGACCACTCCGGCTTACAAACTGTAGATCAGGTTATCCGCCAGAAAAATAGCAATGCGCAGAATAAGGAAGGCCGCCAGCGGCGAGAGATCAACACCACCGATCGGTGGAATGACGCGTCGCAGCGGTCGCATCAGCGGCTCATTCATGGCACGTACCATCGGCGCGAGCGGCGCATGCGGATTGACCCAACTGAAAATCACTTCGATGAACAACAGGATGATCAGCCCGTACAGAATCCAGTGAACAATCGAGAGTAGGGACAGCAACAGCCACGGCTCGACAGCAAACACGGAACGCACGGCCAGTTCCAGCGCAATCGACATCAGGGCAACCAGACAGGCACCCGCTAGGCTGGCCCAGTCATAGCCTCCCATACCGGGCAAGATCCGTCGCAAAGGCAAAACCAGCCAGTCTGTCAGACGAAACATGAACTGACTCAGCGACAGCGGCGGACGGACACGAACTGCCTGCATCCAGAAACGCAATAGCAGCAAGGCCGCCAGCAAGGTGGCGATCGTATCGACGATCAGATTGAAAATGTCGTAGACCAAAACTTCTCCAAAGACCTGCCACCGGCAGGCAGCAGACGGACACGAATACGTACTGAACATAGAACCGCAGACAAGCGAACTGCGGAACAACCCGGACGAAAAAAAACCGCTGCAGACCTCACATCTGCAGCGGGATTTTGCCCTAAAGCAGTCAGGCTTCCAAGCGACACTCGCTTAAGGGCGAATGCCTGTCGGAAAAGGCCAGGCTGCTGCAGGACTCAGCACCGTCTTGATCGCCGGCGCGGGTGCTGCCGCGGGTGTTACTGCCGGTGTTGCGACGACTGCTGGCTTGCGGGCAGCTGCCGGCTTTTTAGGCGCCGGCTTTTTTGCAGCTGCTTTTTTGGGCGCTGCCTTCTTTACCGCTGCCTTCTTTGCCGGCGCCTTCTTTGCCGCTGCCTTCTTTACCGCTGCTTTTTTGGCTGCGGGCTTGGCTGCCTTCTTAGCGGCCGGCTTTTTTTTTGCGGCAGCTTTTTTGGCAGCAGGCTTTTTCTTAGCCGCCGGCTTCTTGGCCGCTGG
>JBILCO010000186.1:0-4840 GCA_044353075.1 Burkholderiaceae bacterium | reverse complement strand
CACCGCCAGCGTGTCCCAACCAAAGGGCCGCGTCATCAGCGTGATCGGCATTTCCTTCATGACTTCCACAAACACCAGCAGACTCGCCCCCAGCCAGCCGGAGCGCAGCATCGGCAAATGCAGCCGGCGCAGTGTTTGCCAGCGGTTCAAGCCCAGACTGCGTGCTGCCTGTTCCTGATGCAGTGTGATGCGCTGCATCGCTGCCTGCATCGGCTCAAATCCTACCGCCATGAAGCGCGCCGACAGTGCCAGCAACATGACCGCCAGCGTTCCCTTGATGACCGGCGCGGGCAAGACACCCAACTGCTCCCAGAACGGCAGCAACTGCAAGTCCAGCCAGGCAATCGGCACGAAGAGTCCGACCGACAGTAGCATGCCGGGCAAGGCATAACCGAGTGTGGACATTCGTACCCACCATTGCGTCAGACGACCCGGATGCTGACGCTGCGCATACGCGATCCACAATCCTGCGGCCACCACCAGCACCGAAGCCAGCGTCGCCAGCAGTAGCGAATGTCCGATGAAACCCCAGTAGCGTGCATCCCAATCGGTGGGTGCGACGTCAAATGTCCACTGCAGTAGCTGCGCCACCGGAATGATAAATGCCAGCAGCAACACCAGCGCACACCAGAAAAATGCCAGGCCAGCCGACACGCCTTTGAGCACGATGCGCTCTTGCTGCGATGCGCTCGTTGTTGCACCGGTGGCCGTATAACGACGCTGGCCACGGGCGCGCTGCTCAAGCCATACGAGTAATAGCACCGTCATCGCCAGCAATGACGCCAGCTGTGAGGCGGCCGATAAGTTAAAAAGATTCAGCCAGGCTTTGTAAATCGCGGTGGTGAAGGTATCGACATTAAAAATCGCGACGGTACCGAAATCGGCCAGCATTTCCATCAGCGCCAGCGTGATACCCGCCGCCCACCAGGGGCGCGACATGGGCATGACCACTTTAAAAAAGGCGACGCTGCGCGGCATGCCCAGGGTTTGCGCCGCTTCCATGGCGCGACGACCCTGCGTGATGAAAGCTTGCCGGGCCAGCAGATACACATACGGATACAGCACGAGACCAAAGACCACCATCGCACCCGTGATCGAACGAATGGACGGCAGCATTGCTGAAGGACCAAACCACTGCCGCAGGGCTGTTTGTACAACGCCGCTGTAATCGAGCAGCCCGACCATCACGGAGGCCAGCACATAAGAGGGCAGCGCCAGAGGCAGCACCAGTGCCCAGGCAAAAAACCGGCGCAGGGGGAATTCGCACATCGCTGTCAGCCAGGCGAGCGATACACCCAGCAGCGTCACCATGAGGCCCACTCCCAGCGCCATCCACAGCGTGTTTTTGAGGACCGCAGGCAAGACAAAAGAGCGCAGGTGCTCCCAGACTTCAGGTTGCGGATGCAGCCAGCTGCCCAGCACCACCGCCAGCGGCACCAACGTGAGCAGCGAAAGCGCCAGCACCGACCAGGCCGGCCTTGAAGCGGCGTGGATCATGAACGTTTATTTATAGCCGGCGCGATCCATCAGCCGCGTTGCAGTCGTTTGCAATTCACCCGCTCTGGTGACGTTCAGCAGGTTTTGCTTGAACGGCCCCCATTGCTTGATGATGGAATTGGGCTTCACTTTCGGATTGGCTGGAAATTCCAGATCTTCATCCACATAAAAATTTTGCGCGGCATCCATCGACAGGTATTCGATCAGCTTTTGTGCACCGTCGACATTCTTCGCATGGCGCGTCACGCCTGCGCCCGACACATTGACATGCGTGCCGCTGCCACTCTGATTCGCCCAGAACAGCGCCACCGGAAATTGCGGATCCTTCACCAGCAATCGGCCGAGATAATAGGTGTTGGCGATACCAACCTGGCACTGACCTGCAGCAATCGCTTTGAGTAAAGCGGTGTCATCCGCGAAGACGTCGGTGGCCAGATTAGCGACCCAGCCTTTGACGATGGCCTCGGTTTTCGCTTCGCCGATTTCGCTGATCATCATCGCAATCAGCGATTGGTTGTATACCTTCTTGCTGGTGCGCAGACAAAGCTTGCCCTTCCATTTCGGATGAGCGAGATCTTCATAGGTCGACAGCTCCGAGGGACGAACTGCTTGCGGGTTGTAGACGATGGTGCGTGCGCGTACCGACAAGCCAAACCACTGATTGCCGGGATCACGCAAGTGCGCGGGAATGTTCGCCGTGAGAATCGACGACTTCAGTGACTGCAACTGCCCCTGCTGCGAGGCCAGCCAGAGATTGCCGGCATCCACCGTGATCAAGACGTCTGCCGGTGTACTCGGCCCTTCGGCCTGCAGACGTGCCAACAAAGCACCCTCGTTGGCGGTAAGCAGCTTGATTTCGGTGCCGGTTTCCTTCGTGTATCGGTCCAGCAGCGGCTTGAGCAGTTGTTCGTTGCGCGCGGAGTAGACGGTGACGGTATCGGCAAACGCGGAAGACAGCACACCCAGTGACAAACACAGCGGCAGAGTGGCCAAAACGCGGAGAATTGATTTCATGATGGGCATCAACGGGGCAGATGAAGACAGCCTGAAGTGTACATCAAATGAGAATTATTCTCAATTGATCACGCTGACCTGAACGCAAGGTTTCCGTGTTGCCCGGAGCAGGCCAGCAAGGAACAAGCGCTCCTGCGCAGTGACACGAGGAGCGCCTCCTGATTTTCAAAGGCGGCTTGCGTCGCCTTTGAAAATCAGGTGATCTAGAAGCTATAACGCACGCCTGCAAAGATCAGACGCCCCCGGCCCGGCTGCAGACCGTTGGTTCGCGCACTGAAATACTTCTTGTCAGAGAGGTTTTCACCGGTGATGAAGTAAGTGACTTTTTGCCCTTTGGGTGCGTAGGACATCGAGGCATTGACCAGGGTGAGGGAGGGGATTTCACCGAACAGGCCGCATACATCAGGATCGTTGCCGGGACAATAGCCAGCGGGCGACGTGCCACGATAGTTATCCGTATTCGCGAACTGCTGACTGATGTGCGTGACCCCAATCCGACCGATCAAGCCTTGCTGGTCTTCATACGACAGATTCAATGCCAGCGTGTGCTTGGGTGCATAGGGCAAGCGGTTGCCGGCACTGTAACCGCCGTAGCCGTCCTCGCCCTCGCCGCCCACTGTACCCGAGTTCTTAAACTTAGCCGTGAACAGATTGGTATATGAGAGGCTGGCAAAGTAGTTATTTTTTCTACCCACTACCTCACCAAGATTGATCTTTCCGGCAACTTCAAAACCAGTGTGCTGGGCTTTTCCTTCATTTCGAAATGCGCTACCGTCAGGTGTCTGTACGACGATATCGCTGATGTCCATGTTGAACAACGTGGTTTCGGCATAGCCCGACTGAAGCACCGATGTCCGCACGCCGACTTCCGTCGTAGTCGACAGCTCAGGCTTGACTGGTTTCAACTCAGGGTTACTATTATCCGGCTCAATGACGTCGCGGTCAGGTCGTGGTGGTGCAAATCCCCGATGAATCCCGCCAAACACCGTTGCAGATTTCAATCCATTCCAGGTAAAACCAAATCCGGGCAAGGCTTGCAACTTGCTGGTCGTCAGAGAACTCACGGAGGTACTGAAATCACCGCCGTACAGCACTTTTCTCGAACTTATGTCTTCAAGTCTCAAACCAGGCGTGAATGACCAATCTCCGGCAAAAAAAGTATTCTGCGCATAGTAGGACAGCGCTTTTATTTTTGCGGTCAGTCTTTCATCGGCAGTATTCGTCGCAAAAATACTGGCTCCCGTGTACTTCTTGCGATCGATATCTTCCTCATGGTACCGAAAACCAATCACCGCCTGATTTTGCAAGCCAAACGTATTGTGTTTCAACTCGAGCTTCGGCTCGATCCCGAATACCTCATATTTTCGAGGTCTCACTGCGAAAGCATTGGTTTCCAATTCACCAGTGCCATCTGCCGGATCGTCGATTTCAAACTCTCTCGAACGACGAGAAGCCCTGTCCGTTTTTGAATAATAAAGCTGCGTACTCAACTTCATGTCGGCATTCAAATCCCACTCATGAATCACCTGCGCCGTATTACGCTTCATCGTGAAGCGCTCCCGGTTAGAGCCTGCAAGAGCATCAAACTGCGCCCCACGGTAAGGACTCACCAGATACTCGGCCGCCGTCAGACCCGTCTCACTAAACAATGAATCTTCCTGAAAATTCGAATACTTACCGGTAATCCGCTGATCGCGACTGATTTTGAACTGCCCTTTCAGCGCGACATCCTGCAAGTCAAACTGATGCTCTGCACGAATACCGTCGCCGCGCTTTTTCAGCACGTCGACCATGAAGCCGCCATTTTCGGTACCTGAACCGACATTGAAATGACCGTCGTAATATCCATTATTACCGCCGGTGATTTTCACCGTACCAGCCGTGCCATTGGTGGGTACAGGACGGGTGACGAAGTTAATCATGCCGCCCATGGTTTGCGGGCCATACAAAATCTGACCCGAGCCTTTGAGCACTTCAATGCGCTCAATGCGCTCGATCGGCGTGGAGTAGTGCGCCGAGGGGTCACCATACGGCGCAAAAAATACGGTCGGCGCTCCATCTTCCAGCAACAGGGTGCGCGAGCTGCGGCGGGGATTCAGACCACGCAGACCGATATTTAAGTGAGTACCAGCGACGTCCTCTGACACCACATGCAGGCCGGGAATTTCACGAATCGTTTCAATAATCGAAAAGGGGTTACGGGCTTCAATTTGCTCCCGTGTCATGACCGAGTAAGAACCAGGCAGATTTTCCACGCTGCTGGGCAAAATACTGGTGCCAGTCACCGTGATGGCGGGCAAGGTGGCTTCCTTGTTCGCGTCCTGAGCCG
>JBILCO010000185.1:0-4878 GCA_044353075.1 Burkholderiaceae bacterium | reverse complement strand
GCGTCGCCACATCGGCCGCACCCCTGAAAGTGGACACGGCCAAAAGCTCGGTTTCGGCCGTGTTTAAACAGATGGGCGTCGCGGTCGAGTCGCGCTTTACCAAAGTCGGCGCGCAAATTGAGTTTGATTCTGCCAGCCCTGATGCATCGAAAGCCAGCGTTGATATTGACGTCACCAGCTTTGATCTGGGCGATCCGGACTACAACCGTGAAGTGCTGAAAAAAGAATGGTTTAACGCAGCCCAGTTTCCAAAGGCCAGCTTCGTATCCAGCAAAATCAGGGCAAATGGCCCGGGCAAGCTGGAGGTCAGCGGCAAGCTCACCATCAAGGGCAAGACGGCAGACGTCAGTTTTCCCATGACGGTGAAAAAAGAAGGTGCAGTACAAATGTTCGAGGGCAGTCTGCCGATCAGGCGGTTGGCTTTCAACATTGGAGAGGGCGAGTGGAAGGACACCAGCATGGTTGCCGATGAAGTGGTGATCAAATTCCGTGTCCTTGCAAAGCCCTGATCCTGATTTATTCATATTTATCACTGAGAGGAAAGCCCCCATGAATTTCAAAACCCTGATTATTTCGGCAGTGCTGGCTGTTGCGGCTTCATCGGCGTCCGCACAAACCTACAACATTGATCCCGGCCACACGTATCCCAGTTTTGAGGCTGACCACCTGGGGATCTCTTTCTGGCGCGGCAAGTTCACCAAAACGTCCGGTAAGGTTGTGCTGGACCGTGCGGCGAAGACAGGCAGTATCGACATCATCATTGATGCCAGCACCATCGATTTTGGTCATGCAAAAATGAATGACCATGCGCGTGGCAAAGATATGCTCAATGTCGAAAAATTCCCGACAGTGACTTACAAGAGCACCGCGCTGAAATTTGACGGCGACAAGCTGGTCGCTGTTGAAGGTGAAATGACGATGATGGGCGTGACCAAACCCATGGCACTGAAAGTCAATTCCTTCAAGTGCATTATGCATCCGATGCTTAAAAAAGAAGTCTGCGGTGCGGATGCTTCCGGCATGTTTGATCGCAGCGACTATGGCCTGACTTATGGATTGCCGCGCTTTGCGCCGGAAGTCAAACTGGCGATTCAGGTTGAGGGCGTCAAGGCAGACTGAGTTGTCTGAAACACGTCGCCGACGTACTTTGTGTAAACGGCGCCTGATCGTATCAGGCGCCGTTTTTATTTGTTCTCAGCCAGTGCATGCATTAATGCAGCTGATCTCCGCGTGCGGATCGCTGACTGCTGCTGCTTGCCTGTGTCGATACGATGCTTGATTCATAAGCTTGCATTCGCAAGGCCAGATCCTGAAGATTCAGACTGGATTGTCGAACCAGTGGAAAAAGTTGTTGTTCTTCGAGTTCGATGTGCGCAGTGATCGCCTCATTCAATTGCTTCATCAGTCCATCATAAGCAGAGTCGCCCGGCGACAGATTCTGCAACTGCTCAATCAATTCATCGGCAGCGTGATGATCATCAAGACAGCGCGTGATCATCGCGGAATCCAGTTTCTGAACGGCAGGATAGAAAACAGCCTCTTCCAGCCGCGTATGCTGAAGCAGTGCCTCGCAGATTTTCGGTCCGGCATACTGCTTTACCTTTTCATCCTGTGTAGCGAGGTACCGTTGCATCAGCTGGCGTACAAATTGATGATCGTGGAGCAAGCCTTGGGTTGGATCATCCATTGGAAAACTTCCCTGACTACGCGCATCAATGCTGTTTTCGGTCATCATCATCTCCTTGAAAATTCGGGTTCTGCAGCAAGCGAACAAGCAAAGCCTCTGCAACAGAAAATTCGACGTCCGGTCGCTCGTAAAATTCCTTTCTTATTTCACTGGATGCAGGAGATATGATGTACTTGCTCGATCTAGCAGGCAGTTTGAGGAAAAACGCACTCACTACCGCAGCCGCGGAACCGCTGCGCCCGCTACTGGCGGTGCTGGTCGCCTGAAATCGGCGGTTATCTGGGCATCGCTGAGTACTGCCGGGCACGATTTTCATCGGCAATCTAGAATGACCACAAAACGAGCCGGAAAGCGACATGAACCAAACAAAACCAATAACCTGGTATCGCCTGACGGCCTTTGTGCTGATCGTGCTTTTTTGTTACAACCGGGCTGCGGCGCAGATTCTTGATCTGAGCAGCGGCAAGGAAATTTCGGTGGAGGTTCTTGCTGAGCGTTTGCGTAGCGCCGACGTCGTGCTGCTGGGCGAGTTGCATGACAATCCGCACCATCATCAGGCACGCGCCAGTCTGATTCCTCAATTCGCTACGAACAAGACCACCATCGTTGCAGAGCATTTGCCGACGGGGCGCCGCGTGACATCCACCGGTGCGAGCCTCGGCGATCTCGAAGCCGCAGGTTTTAATCGTAATGGCTGGGGCTGGCCGCTCCATCAACCCTTGTTCGAGTCGGTGCTCGGGCGCGGCTACGCGCTTATCGGCGGTAATCTGCCTGCCGGCTTTTCCAAAGAGTTGATGAGTCAGGGGCAGGCCGCGATGCCGCTGCCGATGGCACGCGCTTATGAGCAGGCGGTTTTACCGGCCCCGGCGCGAAGCCGACTGGAGCAGGATCTCATTGACGGGCATTGCGGCAAGCTGCCCGATAAATATCTGGCGCCGATGAAGCTGGTGCAGCGTGCAACCGACATCTCCATGGCCACGGCCCTGATAACGCACCGGCCCTCGGTGCTGGTCGCCGGTAATGGCCATGTGCGCCGGGATTATGGCGTGCCTCAGGTCTTGTCAGTTTTGGAACCCTCACTGAAAATCAGCAGCGTTGGTTTCTACGAGAGCGGCACTGACCGCGCAGAACTGATAAAGTCGCTGGCTGGCCGCTATGACTTTGTCTGGCTGACCGATGGCACGCAGCGCACGGATCCCTGCGCCGACTTTACATTAAAATAATTTTTTCCGAGACTTGGCATGTTCAGATCTTTTTTTCTCAGTCGTCAATGGGCACTGTGGGCCTGGCCCGGCGCGACGTTGATTTTTCTCGGCACCTGGTATCAGGTTCAAATCGATGTACAGATCAATGACTGGTTCGGCGGTTTTTATGACGTGGTGCAAAAGGCGCTGGGCAACCCGGGTGCCGTCACGATCGAGGAGTTTTTTGGCTTTCTGCTAAGTTTTGGCAAGCTCGCCGGCACCTATGTGTTGGTGGCTGTGCTGCTGGGATTCTTTACCAAGCACTGGGTTTTCCGCTGGCGTCATGCGATGAATGATTTTTATATGGCGCACTGGTCATCCTTGCGGCATATCGAAGGGGCGAGTCAGCGGGTACAGGAAGATACCAAGCGTTTTGCAGCCATCATGGAGTCGCTCGGTTCGAACATGATGGACTCGCTGATGACGCTGGTTGCTTTCCTGCCGATACTCTGGACCCTGTCGAAAAAAGTGTCCGAGGTTCCCATTCTGGGCGCCGTTGATCATGCGCTGGTTTATGTGGCGGTTTTGTTTGCGCTGTTCGGCACGGTCGTCCTGGCGCTGGTGGGCATCAAGCTCCCGGGACTGGAGTACAACAATCAACGGGTGGAAGCCGCATACCGTAAGGAGCTGGTGCATGCGGAAGACGATGCAGCCCGCGGTGCCGAGCCGGTCGTGAAAGACTTGTTTTCCCATGTGCGTACCAACTACTTCCGCTTGTTCTTTCACTACATGTATTTTGATGTGGCGAAGTTCACTTATCTGCAATTCGGTGTGCTGGTGCCGTATATCGCGCTTGCCCCGACCGTGGTCGCCGGCGCGATCACGCTGGGTATGATGCAGCAGATTGTTCGTGCCTTCGGTCGTGTCGAGATGTCATTCCAGTTTCTTGTGCGTAGCTGGGGAACCATCGTCGAGCTGATCTCGGTGTACAAGCGACTGCGCGCATTTGAGGCGACGATTGGCACGGTCACAGTGTCCGGCGCAGCGGCCGACCAGACGGGCAAGGCCTGACGTCAGATATGTCCGGCGAACCTGAGTGACGTGCTTTTTGTTGGCTCTGTGTGAGGTAAGTAATGCGAGGTGACCCGTGAATTTTTATCCCATGAGATTCTTGTGCGTCGTCACCTGCCTCGCGCTCGGCCTAAGCGCTACCGTTGCTCAGGCGGCTGATCCTGCGCGCGTCCCATCCAACAAACAGACCAAAGCCGGTCTGTACCTGAATGCGCGCGAAGCCTATGAACTCAAGCAAAAGCTGGGTGATAAAGCTTTGTTTGTCGATGTGCGAACCCGCGCTGAAATTTCCTATCTGGGCATGCCATTGGTTGCCGATGCCCACATTCCTGCTTTTGAGCATCCGGCCAATGCGGCTTGGGATGATAAAAGCGGTCGATTCAAAATGGAGCCCAATGCCGACTTTGAACCGGAGTTGGCCCGGCGTCTGGCTTTGCGTCAGCTCGGCAAGCAGGATACGGTCATTCTGATCTGCCGTTCAGGCGATCGCACCAGTCGCGCTGTCAATTTTCTGACCGAGCTGGGCTACAGCAAGGTCTACACAGTGGTGGATGGTTTCGAGGGTGATGCGATCGCTGAAGGGCCGCAGGCGGGTCAGCGCGTACTGAACGGATGGAAGAACACAGGTTTGCCCTGGACGTACAAGCTCGACAAGGACAAGATGTATCTTCCAAGGGAGTGAGCGATTTTTCAGTCGCCGTCATCTATCTTCCCGTAACGCACCGCATGTATAACAGTGACAGGCCATGATTGCCTTGCTTGAAGCACAGCGCGCCGGTTTGTTCGCGCGTGTTCACTGGCTGCCCAATATCGTCGCGGGTCTGATCGTCGGTATCGTTGCCTTGCCACTGGCGATGGCCTTTGCGATTGCGTCTGGTGCGCGTCCTGAACAGGGTATTTACACGGCCATCATTGGGGGCGGATTGATTACGCTGC
>JBILCO010000184.1:0-4930 GCA_044353075.1 Burkholderiaceae bacterium | reverse complement strand
TTATTGGGGAGCATGCTGCGCAGGAATTTCACATATGCGGACGGCACTTCCATATCGACCATGAAGTAAGCACGCGTAAACGAAAACAGCAGCGTAATCAGACCCACATCGGTCAGCACGGTGTCGAGCACCAATTGTCCGCGACGATTGTGCAAAACCGGAATGACGAACGGATATTCACGGCTGCCATTGACCATTTTTCCGACCAGGTAAGCCCCTTTGTTGCGGAAAAACGGGCTCGATAAAATCTGGATCTGGTGATTCGGCTCAAGCGTCATGTGACCCATCACACGACTGAGCCAGGCTTCAACCTGAGCGACGTCCCGGTCAAGATCAGCAAACTCGCAATCAAACTGAAAATTGGTGACCATGCGCCGCAAGGACTTGCCCAGTCCTTCAGCGCCGGGATAATAAACGCGATAGGCAGGCGTACCATCGGCCGGCTCAATGTACTCGGTCGAAACGGCCGGCCGCACGAAAATAAAATCGTTATTGAAATAGGTGCGGTGCAAAATCTTGCAGCAGACCGAATTGAAAAAAGTCTCGGCCAGCTCAGGCTGGCGATGATCTGTCAGCAAGCCGATGTAATGCAGCTTCACTTCGCGCCACACACTGTCGGATAAATCGGCTTCATCATATTCGTCTTCGAGTGTCTGCACGCACTCTTTGACGCGCATTTCGTAAAACGCGATGCGCTCACGCGCCTCAGCCTGCGCCTGCTTCCAGGTCATTTGCTCGAAATGACGACGCGCAAGCTGACTCGACAGCCGAAACAGACGATAGTGCTTGTCGAAGCCATCGAGCAGCACGCGCGCGATATCAAACGCGATTTGCGAGGACAGAAGTTTGGGGAAATTCTGCATGGCAGTGGCAGGTCAGGCGGTTTCGGCAAACAGCTCGCGGCCGATCAGCATGCGTCGTATTTCGCTGGTGCCGGCGCCGATTTCATACAGCTTCGCATCGCGCCACAAACGACCGACCGGATACTCGTTGATGTAGCCATTTCCACCGAGCGTCTGAATTGCTTCGCCAGCCATCCAGGTCGCCTTTTCGGCGGAATACAAAATCGCTCCGGCCGCATCCTTGCGCAAGGCACGCACCTGTTCGGGCGAGCCGGCGCGATCACAAGCCTGACCTACCGCATAAACATAGGCTTTGCACGCCATCATGGTGGAATACATGTCCGCCAGTTTGCCTTGCATGAGCTGGAACTCGCCGATCGGCTGACCGAACTGCTTGCGATCATGCACATAAGGGATGACCGCATCCATACACGCCTGCATGATGCCCAGCGGACCACCGGAGAGCACGGCTCGCTCGTAATCGAGGCCGGACATCAGCACGTTCACACCGCGACCTAGACCACCCAACACATTCTCGGCAGGGACGCGGCAGTTCTGAAACACCAGCTCGCCGGTGTGCGAGCCGCGCATGCCAAGCTTGTCGAGCTTTTGTGCGACCGAAAAACCGGGGAAACCTTTTTCGATCAGAAAAGCAGTGATACCGCGCGGACCGGCTTCGATATCGTTTTTTGCGTAAACGACCAGAACATCAGCATCCGGACCATTGGTGATCCACATCTTGCTGCCGTTCAGTACCCAATGATCACCCTTGAAATCAGCGCGCAGCTTCATGCTCACCACATCGGACCCGGCATTCGGCTCGGACATCGCGAGTGCGCCGACATGTTCACCCGAAATCAGTTTGGGCAGGTAGTTCGCTCGCTGCTCATCGGTACCGTTGCGACGAATCTGATTGACGCACAGGTTCGAATGGGCGCCGTAGGAGAGGCCCACCGAAGCGGAGGCGCGCGAAATCTCTTCCATCGCGATGATATGCGCAAGATAACCCAGACCGCTGCCACCCAGGCTTTCGTCGACGGTGATGCCGAGCAAACCG
The DNA here is from genome assembly GCA_044353075.1 of Burkholderiaceae bacterium. Lineage (GTDB taxonomy): Bacteria > Pseudomonadota > Gammaproteobacteria > Burkholderiales > Burkholderiaceae_D > Pernthalerella. The sequence continues at coordinate 3,031 of JBILCO010000184.1, read as the reverse complement.
AGGTCACCCATCTTGCGCCACAAATCCATAGGGAACTGATCGGTGCGGTCGATGTCTGCTGCGCGCGGCGCGATTTCGGCCGCAGCAAATTCGCGCACCGCATCGCGCAGGGCGGCAATATCTTCGCCATGGTCAAAACTGAGTCCCGGTAATTCAATCATGGATTTCTCCGAAGCGGTGTTGGTCAGGCAGCACGGCGGGCCGTTGATTTCGCCCTTGTGCGTTGGCCGGCCGGATGCTCATCGAGCATCTGCTGGCATTTTTTTTCATGCGCTGAAATCTCAGCGAGCGTGACTTCAATATCTTCGCGCTGCTGTTCGAGGGCTTCGCGGTGGCGGGACAGCACCGCCATGAAACGCTTGAGCTGGGCAGCGGAATCTTTGGGCGACTCGTACATATCGACCAGATCGCGGATTTCGGACAAGGTCAGACCCAGACGCTTGCCGCGTAGCGTCAGCTTCAGACGCGTGCGGTCGCGCGCACCATAAACCCGCGTGCGCCCGCCCGCACCCTCAGCAAGCCCTGATCCTCGTAGAAACGGATCGCGCGTGGCGTGATGTCGAACTCCCTGGCCAGCTCGGTAATGGTGTAAGTTGCCATATGGATACGAATCAGATACGAAACCGCGCTAGAATCGACGTTTACGTAAACGTCAAGTAAGGCGGTATTGTAGGCGCGACCCGCCCAAATGGGAACCCCGCTCAATAGCGTCCTGATTCATTCCATTTTCCATAAACCGAACACCATGAACCCTCAAGAATCCGACCTGGACTACACCTTTGGCGACACTTTGCCTGCCACCGGAACAACGCTGGAAGTGGCCGCCGGCGTTCGGTGGTTGCGCATGGGTCTACCGTTTGCGCTCAATCACATCAATTTGTGGTTGCTCGAAGATACGCGCGAAGCGGCCGATGGCTCTGTCGAGCACGGCTGGACGATTGTGGATTGCGGCATCGCCACCGACGCCACCCGCGAGGCATGGGAAGCGATATTTGCCAATGAATTGCGCGGCTTGCCAGTGCTGCGCGTGATCGTCACCCACTGCCATCCGGACCATGTGGGTTTGTCAGCCTGGCTGTGCGATCGCTGGCAGGCGCCGATGTACATGACCGTCGGAGAATACGGATTTGCACGCATGATGGCCGCCGGCCTGCCCGGCGCCGATGGTCCTTCGATGCTGCCGTACTTTCAGCAGCATGGCCTGACAGATCCGGACATGCTGGCACAGCTGCAGGCGCGCAAAAATTATTATCCGTCGCTGGTGCCCGCCGTTCCGGAAAGTTTTATACGACTGGAAGAAAACAGGTCATTGCGGATCGGTGATCATGCATGGCGAATCATCACTGGCACCGGTCACTCGCCCGAACACGCCGCCTTGTTTTGCGAGCGTCTGGGCGTGCTGATTTCAGGTGACATGGTATTGCCGCGCATTTCGACTAATACGTCGGTGTTCGCAATCGAACCCGAGTCGGATGCCGTTGGTAATTTTCTGGATTCGATTCAAAAATTTACATCCTTGCCTCCACAGACGCTGGTCCTGCCCTCGCACGGCAAACCCTTTCGCGGCCTGCACCAGCGTATCGCGCAACTCACCGCTCATCATGCCGACAGGCTGGCAGAAGTCCGAGCCGCCTGCGTTACGCCGCAATCGGCGGCGGACATCGTTCCGCTGATGTTCCGCCGTGATCTGGACATGCATCAGCTGACCTTTGCGATGGGCGAAGCGCTGGCCCATCTTCACAGGCTCTGGTACGCAGGTGAACTTCGCCGGTTCAGAGACGAGCATCATGTTTGGCGTTTTGTCAGCTTGCTGTCATGAATCACCATCGACGCGCTGATTCACTTTGATTTTTTATCCGTCCGATCAATCAAAAAGCACCGGAGAATCAGAACGCGCTCCAGCAATGACAATACCTGCAGTTACTTTTCCCAAAGCAACATTAGCGCTGAAGACCGTGGCGGGGATCACTAACAAAGTTTGTCCGAAAATAAAATGAATGTGTTTTTTACAGAAGGTATTCACGAATAGTACTGACTGTTACACGCATACGTGCAATATTGCGCGCCATGAACTCATCAGAAGAACGTGCGGCGTTCAGTGAACGGCTGAGGCAAGCACTGAGTAACGCCAGCTACTCGCCTCGCAGCCCTACCGAGCTTGCCCGGGAGTTCAATCACCGCTTTCAAGGTCAATCGGTAACCGTGCATGCAGCCCGCAAATGGCTGCACGGCGAATCGATTCCTACACAAGAAAAGTTGCGCGCACTGGCCAGCTGGTTGGATGTACCTGCCGACTGGCTGCGGTTTGGCAGTGACGGCGGCAAGGGCAAAGGGCAAGCGTCACAACTCTCTGCGATGGAAACCCGACTTTTAACCAACTTGCAGCAACTTGACGACTATCACCGGCAGCTAGCGCATGAATTTCTGCGCCTGATGATCCGAATGAACAAGAAAAAATAAACAAATCCTCTCACTCGTCTCAGCGTAGAGAGAGCGTTCGCAGATAGGCAAGACCCGCAACCGCCCGGCTTCCGTACCACGACAGATATTCCCCATCCACCAGGCGAACCGGCTTACCCAGCTGCTTTTCCAGCGCATCCGCATGAGCCTCGGTGAAACGATAAGGCTCAGTGGACAGCAGGACTTCATCAACGCCATCCAGCAACGCGGGATCCCAGCGAAATTCCGGATAGCGCTTGTCCGAATCAATTTCACACTGCTGCCAGCCAACCAGCGCCAGCATGCGGGCGATATAAGTATCGCGCGATACCGTCATCCACGGATCTTTCCAGATGCAATACAGCACACGAGGCGGTCGTGATGATCGCCCTTGTGCCAGTGCCAGCGTTGACTGATATTCACGCGCAAAGTCATTGCACAGCTGCTCCGCCTTCTCGCTGACATTGAAGATGCCGCCTATTAGCCGATATAAGCCGGGGTTGTCTTCCGGTGCCAGTGGGTGCGTGACGATCACGTGAGGAATGAATCGGGCCAGTGCATCGACGGTGGGCTTTTCATTTTCATCGATATT
>JBILCO010000183.1:0-4941 GCA_044353075.1 Burkholderiaceae bacterium | reverse complement strand
TAGCTGTTTTTATACGAGGTTGGGCGCAAAGCGATTACTCGGCTTTGATTGATGGTTTCGTGAGCTTCGAGGTTCAGACGCCCTGGTCGCGCGGTGTGTTTGTTGTACGGAGGCTGCGTTTTTTCGTCAGGGTTTTGGCTGCAAGGAGATGGCCGCAAGAAAAGGCAGCCATCTCCTTGAGTGGTTACGCGAAAAGCCTAGTCCAGTAACTTCTGAAAATAGCCGGGTAGCGCGAACAGGCCTTGATGGGTCGCTGGATTGTAGTAATTTAGATCGGTCAACTTAGCGGAGTTGATGACTGCAGCGATCTGTGTAGCATCGGCTTTGCGCGGGTCAAGATCGTTGCTGCAAACTGCAAACGACCAGTAAGTCCCATAGAGGGGAATGTAAAGACCCATCGGTGCGACGATGTTGAAATTATTTTTTAGCCGCTGGTACAGCATGGAGACGACATCAGGTCGGAAGATGGGTGATGCAGTATGCAGCACCATCGCACCGCCCGGGTTGAGCAGTTTTTTTACGGAGGAAAAAAATTCAGCGGTATACAGTGCTGATGCGGGTGTGTCGGGGTCAGTGAGATCCAGCAGCACGAGATCAAAGCGCTCGGAGGTGTCACGCACATAGGCCAGACCATCGCCTATACGCACTTCGACACGCGGATCATCCAGCGCGCCATGATGAATGTTCTGAAAATATTCGCGTGCGACGCGGATAACAACTTCGTCGAGTTCTGCAATGACGACACGTTCAACACTCGGGTATTTCAGCAGTTCCTCGGCCGCGCCACCATCACCGCCGCCCAGTATCAGTACGCGCTTCACCTTGCCGTGACTGGCAGCCGCCGGATGCACCAGCGCCTCATGATAAAAAAATTCTTCTTTTTCCGAGGTCATATAGTCACCATCCAGGCGGAACAGCCGACCGAATTGCGGTGAATCGTGTACCTCAATGAGCTGATAGGGTGACTGCTCGCGATGCAGCACGGGCCCAAGCTGGTAGGCATACGTACTGTGTTCGTTCAGATGTTCCTGGCCCATGGTCTGTGCACTCTGTGCTGCACCGACTTCTCCGCGCTGCAGACACTGATGGCTGGCTTCAACGGGATCGAATATCGAGGTCATTGCGTCGATCAGTTCCGACGCTTTTTTGCTGTTGTCCGTCGAAAAATTGCAGACGTAGACATCAAGTGTCACGGCAGACTGCTCTGGCCAGGTATGAATGGCCAGATGTGACTCGGCCAGCAGTAGGGTGCCTGTGACGCCGCCGGGTGCATCGTCGATGCCCGGGAAGGCAACGAAGGTGTCGCCAACGACCGTGAGTCCACTCGTGCTCACCAGCGCAAGGCAGGCCTGACGAAGTCCCGCCTGGTCCGACATCAGTTTGAGATTTTTGCGACAGCCCGACAAATCAGCCGTGAGGTGAATACCTTGCATTTTTTTAGTGTATTGAATTTAACGTTCAGACAACAAGCCAGTCTGCGATTGTGCCATCAAAACAAGGTCAGGCAAAATAGCAGTTCGATTACGAAGAATTGATTAACCAAACAAAAACATTCGAAACCATGATGTCCTCTGACGTTGCAAAAAAATCCACGCGCACATCGAAACTTGATATTGAATATCTGGAGTGGAATCCTTCCGGCGCTCGCACGATGGTGCTCGTGCACGGGTGGCCTGATTCTGCACGAACCTGGCTGGCCGCTGCCCCCGCGTTTGCCGCTGCCGGTTTTCGGGTGCTTGCACCCTCCGTGCGCGGTTATGCGGGCACCCGTTTTTTCGATCAGGCCACACCGCGCAGCGCGCAATTATCCGCACTGGGCCGTGACCTGCTCGATTTTATTGATGCGCTGAGTTTGCGTGAGCCGGTGCTGGTCGGGCATGACTGGGGCGCCCGTGCGGTCGCCAATGCCGCCGGCTTGCGCCGCGGCGTGGCCTCGCATCTGGTGATGGTATCGGTCGGCTATGGCACCAACACCGTTCAGCAGCAGCTCAGTCTCGAGCTTGCGCAAAACTATTGGTATCACTGGTTCATGGCCACGCCGTTGGGAGAGCGGTCTTTGCGTGACGATCGGCGCGCATTTGCCCGTCGCATGTGGAATTTGTGGTCTCCCCCGGGCTGGTTCGATGACGCCGAGTTCGAAGCTACCGCTGACGCATTCGACAACCCTGACTGGATCGATATCGTCTTGCATTGCTACACACACCGCTGGGGCCTCGCGTCGGGTGATCCCGCGTATGCGCAAGATGATGCTGCGCTCGAACCGCTGCCGGTGCTGGCCGATCCGATGCTGGTGATTCATGGCGCTGCTGATGCAGTCAATCCGCCGCAGACATCTGCCGGCAAGGAAGCCTGGTTCACTGGCACGTACCGCCGCGTTTTGTTCGACGGCATCGGGCATTTTCCGCAGCGTGAAGCGCCGCAGCGCTTTACCGAGGAGGTCCTCAGATTTTGCCGCTGATCAGAAACGGGTAATCAGCATGATCCGAAAGCTCCGGGATTCGATGGGATGGAAAACACGGTAGGGGCCGCCGGCTTCTGGGCGGGTCTGACCTTCGTAGGTATAGCTATCCGTTGCGTAATCAATTGCTGAGTGTTTTCTGTTGAGTAAATTAAATCCGATCAGCTCAATCTTCGTATCTTTGCTGATGCGGTAGCCTAATTTGCCATTCAGGGTGGTGGTGCTATCCGAACGGAGTGAATTATCCTCGGTGAGTGGACGGGGGCCGAAGTGGCGCAATTGCAGCGAGCCGCTGTAGGCGCCGCCTGTATCGACAATCGCAGCGATCGATGCGACGCCTTCGACGGAGCCGGGAATGTAGTTACCTTCCTCAGCCAAATCTCGGAAACGGGCGCGAGAGTAGGCGAAGTCGGCGTCAAGCGTGAGCCATCGGTTCGCTTTGAAGTAATTATTGAACTCGAATCCGGTGCGACGGCTTCGTCGACCGGAATCTTCGGTGCGACCCGCATCACCTATGTAAACAATCTCAGAGGCATTGTCTAGTTGAAAGACTGCAAACGTCGTTTGCAAGCCTTCGATAATCTCGGTGCGGATTCCCACTTCTTGTCCGAAGGTTCTGGCGAGACCATCGGCGCGTCTTCCGCTACCAATGGTGACGCCGCGCGCATCATTGGAATGATAGCCATTACCAATGCTGTAGTAGTACTCGGTTTCGCTCCAAGGACCAAAGACGATATTGAGCTTGGGACTGACAATAAAATCATTCACTGTGTCTGTGTTGTTCGCTGCCAAGTATGAGCTGCTATATAGGCCCTTGTTCGCAAACCGGAAATAGTCACCCCGTAGTCCGGCCACGGTTCGGAACCAGTCATTCCAGTGCACATGATTTTCGGCATAGACGCCGACGCTCGATTGGTTGATCCGGTCGCCACGGCACTGATCGGGGTCTTGTATGGTGCACCCAATGCGTGCGCGCCGCTGCGTACTGTAAAGACCATTGTTAATCTGGTCGTTCTGTACTTGCACGCCGATCTTGTTGCTGGCCTCTTGGCCCAGTCCTGACACATTGAACGAACGAGAGAGATGGAATCCCGAGGTGGTTCTGCTGTCACGCTGATTGAACTGACTGGTTTCGCCGTATTCGAAGTTTGAGTATAGATCCAGATAATTGTTGATGACATAGGCTTGCAGGAGCGTGCTGCCCCCGGCATCCGACTGCCGCCATTCTCCCGACAAGCTGTAGCGATGAGCAGTGGCACCGGAGGACGGGTCCATCGCGCCCCAGCGTGATATGCGCCCTTGCTTGTATTCGTTCCAGGGAATCTGATCGGTTGAATTCCATTTGCCGGAGTAAGCCATGGCGGTGAGGTTGAACCCGTTCGCCTGCCCACCTTGTGAATAACGAAGCACGCCATTTATTTTTTTGTAATTATCTGGGTTGTCCCAAGGGCCATCGTAGTGAGACAGCTCCAGTGCATAAAGCATGTTCCCATCATGAAATTTCGGTGCGTTGGAGAGAAGCGTTCGGTAGTAGCCGTTTTGACCCAGGCCTAAACTCACCAGACCGCGATCAATCTTGTCACCATAGAAGATGTTCGCTGATCCGGCATTCGCAAAATCACCATCGGCCGCATAGTAGGGGCCCTTGCGATAGTGAATCGATGAGATTAGCTCCGGAATCAGCGGATTCAAATCAGCCCACCCCTGTCCATGCGCATGGCTACGCTGATTGATTGGCATGCCATCCAGCGATATCTTGAAGTCGATGCCGTGATCGAGATTGAAGCCCCGCAAAAAGTACTGATTGGCTTTGCCCTCGCCACTGTGCTGGCTGACGATCAGACCGGGAATCACCTCAAGTATTTCACCCGTCCGGGCGACAACGCGATTGTTGATCTGAAACTGACCGGCTGCGCCTTCGTTGGCGGTGTCACCAACCCCGAGTAGGCTGTAGCGAGAGACCACCTCAACTGGCGGCAGGGTGCGTATGTCGTCTGCGAAGGCCGGCTGCAAACCCACTAGCAGAGCGCTGCCGATGAGCTGGGCAAGGGATGTTTTGCGGAGGTAATGCGGGTGCGTCATGGTCTCTTCTGTCTCGGTGGGTGCGCGGTAGGCTGGCCACGGGCGATTTTTATCTACCCGAGCGCCAAGGATTGTCGCGAGAATTTTGTATGAAAAATATATAATATCTCATATTCATCCGATGCATCCAGGCATCGCACACACCATTCGAGGGGTGTGCCTTCAGGCTTGGCCTGTTATTTTTAATTTAATAATAATCTTTGATTCGGCTTCGGAGAGAAGCCGACCGCTTGCCTTCCGACGGCGGGCTCAGTTTTTGGGTTTCAGGTGGGTGTGCGTGTGATGCCCGCCGTGGCTGTGCTTGCTGGATTCCATATCGGCCGAGATCAGGTTCAGGGAGCCGTGCCGAATGCCTGACATCGCCGTGAGTTGTCCTACAAAGCGCCTGATTTCTTCAGTTT
>JBILCO010000021.1:0-13686 GCA_044353075.1 Burkholderiaceae bacterium | reverse complement strand
CCGCAATGGCGATGAGATTGTTCACTACCTGCCGGCAGAGCGACGTATCCTCGTCGAACAGGGTGGCAGCGAGCGCAACTTTCCCGACCTGCGTTCCATCCAACCGCAAGCACTGATCCGCCATTACTCGGTGCGCCCGCTGGCGGCCGATAGGGTCGCAGGGCGATCTGTCCGGGGCATTGCGCTCGAGCCGCGTGATGCGCTGCGTTACGGCTATCGTTTCTGGTTGGATCGATCGTCGGGCCTGCTCCTGCGTGCACAAACCCTCAGCGAAAAAGGCGAGGTGATCGAGCAGATCGCTTTTACCCAACTGGTGTTGGGCGGGGTTCGGTCGTCACATATCAAAACCAGTCACGCGAATACGCGTGGCTGGCGTATTGAGAGCTCACCGGTCACCACCTACGATCCTTCCGGCTGGAAGGCAGGCTGGCTACCCGGTGGCTTCCAGCAGGTCCGGACTGTCAAGCGCATGCTCGGTCGCGCTGGCAGCGCTGGCGAAACGAGGGAGGTTATTCAGCTGGTATTTTCCGACGGTCTCGCCGGAGTTTCCGTGTTTATCGAGCCTTGGTCGCCGCGGCATGAGGGCTTGCCTCTGCAACAGGGTTCGCTAAATATGCTCGGCAAGCGGCACGGTAAATTTTGGCTTACCATTGTCGGCGAAGTTCCTTTAGTTTCCATCCGGCAAATTGCTGAATCGCTTGAATTTGCCGGTCCCGACCCCAAATAAGACTCCATGAAAATGATGATCAAGGTAAACCGCAGTTTTTCCGCCGCCTTTTTTGCCGCGGCAGCTGTCCTGTTTGTGCCTGCGGGTCTTGGCTTGACGGCCCCGGGTATGGCCCATGCTGCCGTATTGCCGGATTTCACCGACCTGGTCGACAAAGTCGGACCGGCAGTCGTCAATATCCGAACGACCGAGAAATCCAAAGCGATGCAGCCCGGCGTTCAGGGCAGCCCTGAAGATGAGGAAATGCAGGAGTTTTTCCGTCGCTTTTTCGGGCAGCCCGTGCCGCCCCGGCAAGGTCCTGCGCCGCGTGGTCGCCGCCCTTCGCCGCAGGAAGAGCAACAGGTCCCGCGTGGTGTGGGTTCGGGGTTCATCATCTCCGCTGACGGTTTTGTGCTGACCAATGCGCACGTCGTCGAAGGTGCGGATGAGGTGTTCGTCACCCTGACTGATAAGCGCGAATTCAAGGCCAAGATCATCGGCTCGGATCGTCGTACCGATGTGGCTTTGGTGAAGATCGAAGGCAACAATCTCCCACGCCTGACCATGGGTGATTCCAGCAAGCTGCGTGTGGGCGAGTGGGTGATCGCGATTGGTTCGCCGTTTGGTCTGGAGAACACGGTGACCGCCGGCATCATTTCCGCCAACTCGCGCGACACCGGTGATTACCTGCCGCTGATCCAGACCGATGTGGCGGTGAATCCCGGTAATTCCGGCGGCCCGCTCATCAATATGCGCGGCGAAGTCGTTGGCATCAATTCACAAATCTATAGTCGCTCCGGCGGATACATGGGTATTTCCTTTGCGGTGCCCATTGACGAAGCCATGCGTGTCTCGCAGCAACTCAAAACGCTGGGGCGCGTGGTGCGTGGTCGCATCGGTGTTCAGATCGGTGAAGTGACGAAAGAAGTTGCCGAATCGCTGGGTCTGCCACGTGCGCAGGGTGCACTGGTGGCACGGGTCGAACCGGGCAGCCCCGCTGAGAAGGCAGGGGTTGAAGCCGGTGACATCATCACGCATTTCAATAACGCGACCATCGAGAAGTCCGGTGATCTGCCGCGTTTGGTGGGCAATACCAAGCCAGGCACCGGTTCTTCGTTGACGGTATTGCGCAAAGGTACCAAGCGTGATCTGGCGGTGACCGTGGCCGAGATGGAAGCGGATCAGACTGCCAAGAAAGAAGAGAAGAAGCCCAAGCAGGAGCAGACGCTCAATGCGCTTGGCCTCGCCGTGACTGACCTGACCGAAGCACAAAAGCGCGAGATGCGCATGGACGGCGGCGCTGTCGTCGAAATGGCCGATGGACCCGCCGGTCGTGCGGGCTTGCAGCCGGGCGATGTGATCGTGCGCCTGAACAACACCGATATCAAGGATGCGCGACAGTTCAATGTGCTGGTCGCCAAACTGGATCCGAAGCGTAATGCTTTGCTGCTGGTCCGCCGCGGCGAGTCTTCACAGTTCGTACCGTTGAGACCTGCGCCTCAGCCTTGATGTCGTTCGTATCGGAGGCCACGATGAGCATCGTGGCCTTTTTTTATTTTCTGCCTGTTTGCCGGTCATGATGTCCAAGCGGTTCATTCTTTACTCGCGCAGCTATTGCCACTTGTGCGATGACATGTACCAGGCATTGCGCGCTTTATGCGCCTTGTGCGGTAAACAACCGCTTATTGAGGTCGTCGATGTCGATCTGCATCCCGAACTGGTCGAGCGTTACGATGAGCTGGTACCGGTCCTGATGGGGGTGGATGAGGGGCAGGCACCTCAGCAATTGTGCAATTATTTCCTTAATGAAAACAAGGTTCGGACTTTCCTGACAGGGCAAACCGTCTGAGACGGGCTTGCGGGGCGCAAATCCGGTAAAATGCCGGGTCTGGAAAGCTTTCAAAACAAAGCGCTCACTGGGGAATCCGCCCCGTTCAGAGCGCTTTTTTTGTATCTGCGGCAAGCATGCAAAACATTAGAAATTTTTCAATTATTGCCCACATCGATCACGGCAAATCCACACTCGCTGACCGGATCATCCAGTTATGCGGCGGACTGTCTGATCGCGAGATGGAAGCGCAAGTGCTCGACTCGATGGATCTCGAGCGCGAACGCGGCATCACGATCAAGGCACAAACCGCAGCGCTGACCTACAAGGCGCGTAACGGTGAAGTCTATAACCTCAACCTGATCGATACCCCTGGTCACGTCGACTTTAGTTACGAGGTGAGCCGTTCATTGTCGGCCTGCGAGGGCGCGCTTCTGGTGGTGGATGCCTCTCAGGGTGTCGAAGCACAGACGGTGGCGAACTGCTACACGGCACTCGACCTGGGTGTGGAAGTCGTACCGGTACTGAACAAGATCGATTTGCCCTCGGCCGATCCGGATAACGCGATTGCCGAGATCGAAGAAGTCATCGGTATTGAGGCGGGCGATGCGGTGCATTGCTCGGCCAAAACCGGTCTGGGTGTTCAGGACGTCCTCGAATCGCTGATTGTGCGTGTGCCACCACCGAAGGGTGATCCCGATGCGCCACTGCAGGCGCTGATCGTCGATTCCTGGTTCGACAATTATGTGGGTGTGGTGATGCTGGTGCGTGTGATCAACGGCACGCTGCGTCCGAAAGAAAAAATACTGCTGATGGCCACCGGTGCGCAGCATCTGGTCGAGAGCGTCGGCGTATTCACACCCAAGTCGGTTCAGCGTGAAAACCTGTCAGCCGGTCAGGTTGGTTTCATTATCGCCGGCATCAAAGAACTCAAGGCCGCCAAGGTGGGTGACACCATCACGCTGGTATCGCGACCTGCGGCCGAGCCCTTGCCGGGCTTTAAGGAAATTCAGCCGCAGGTGTTCGCGGGTCTGTTCCCGGTTGAATCCAATCAATACGATGCGCTGCGCGACTCGCTGGAAAAGCTCAAGCTCAATGATGCTGCGCTGATGTACGAGCCTGAAGTATCGCAGGCGCTGGGTTTTGGTTTTCGTTGTGGATTCCTCGGCTTGCTGCACATGGAAATTGTGCAGGAACGTCTCGAGCGCGAATTCAATATGGACCTCATTACCACCGCACCCACGGTAATTTATGAAGTCGTCATGCGCGATGGCACCACCATTATGGTCGACAATCCGTCGAAGATGCCGGATCCCTCGCGGATCGAAGAGGTGCGCGAACCGATCGTGACCGTCAATCTGTACATGCCGCAGGAATATGTGGGCGCCGTGATCACGCTGTGCACGCAAAAACGCGGTATGCAGATCAACATGACCTACCACGGCAAACAAGTGCAACTCACTTACGAAATACCGATGGCAGAGGTGGTGCTTGATTTCTTTGATCGCCTTAAATCGATTTCGCGTGGTTATGCCTCGATGGACTACGAATTCAAGGAATACCGGTCATCCGATGTGGTCAAGGTGGACATGCTGATCAACGCCGAAAAAGTCGATGCATTGGCCATCATCGTGCACCGCTCGAACAGTCAGTTCCGGGGCAGAGCAGTGGCCGCAAAAATGCGCGAGCTGATTCCGCGCCAGATGTTTGATGTGGCCATTCAGGCGGCGATTGGCTCCAACATCATTTCCCGAGAAAACGTCAAAGCGCTGCGCAAGAACGTGCTGGCCAAATGTTATGGCGGCGATATTTCCCGTAAACGCAAACTGCTGGAAAAGCAAAAGGCGGGCAAGAAGCGGATGAAGCAGGTCGGTTCGGTCGAAATACCGCAAGAGGCCTTCCTCGCAATCCTTCAGGTGGATGACAAATAAATGACACTGCAATCGATACTGGGTAATTTTGCGCTGATCCTGTTCCTGCTGACCATCCTGACCGGTGTGATCTGGGCCATTGATCGATTCCGGCTGGCCCCTGCGCGCCACCAGGCTGCGCAAGCGGCACTGGCGGAATTTGATGCGCGCAATGCGCGTCTGGCCGAGACCGGCGTCAAGCCCGACCCCGCAGCGCGTGCCGAGCTGGTCGCGCAGCTGGACCGACAGCCGGGCTGGATTGCATATACCGGCAGTTTCTTCCCCGTGATTGCGGCCGTCTTTTTGTTCCGTTCATTCCTGTTCGAGCCGTTCAAAATCCCGTCCAGCTCCATGGTGCCCACCCTGGTCATCGGCGATCTGATTCTGGTGAACAAGTTCACTTATGGCATACGCTTGCCGATCGTGAATAAAAAAATCGTCAGCATTAATAGCCCTGAGCGTGGCGACGTGATGGTGTTCAAATTCCCCAAAGATGTTTCTCTGGATTACATCAAACGGGTGGTGGGTGTGCCCAACGACAAAATCATCTATAAAAACAAACGCTTGACAGTCAATGGCCAGGAAGTGGCCTATGAAACACTGCCCGACTATCTGGATGAGGACCGACTGGCGTACTACAGCCATTTTCGCGAAAACCTGACCGGGGTGGCGCACGGCATACTGAATGACAACCGGATTCCGGCCTACGTGCCCAGCCCTGACCCCTTTCCCAAGCATGAGCTGTGCAGTTACAACCTCGAAGGCTTCGAGTGCACGGTTCCAGCTGGACATTACTTTGTGATGGGCGATAATCGAGACAATAGTTTGGATTCTCGTTATTGGGGCTTCGTACCGGACCAGAATATTGTCGGAAAAGCATTTTTTGTCTGGATGAATCTGGGCGACCTCAAACGCATTGGCAGCTTCCGATGACACCTCGGGTCAGGACCCAAATGCGGTGGCTGAGGTCAGATAAAAGGCAGCACGGCTTCTCGCTGCTTGGTTTTCTCAGCACATTGATCGTGCTGGGTGCTGTGGGTGTGCTGGCGGTACGGGCCGGGCCCAGCGTCATCGAGTACTGGGCCATCGGTAAAGCCGTATCGGCGGCGTCCATGACGTCCAATAACCCGGATGAAGTGAGGCGAGCATTCGACAAGCTGGCCGCTGCCGGTTACATCGATTCCATCGAAGGCAAGGATCTGGAGATTGCGGGCAAAGGCCCGGAGATGGAAATCAGTTTTGCGTACCAAAAGAAAATTCCGCTGCTCGGTCCGGCCAGTCTGCTGATCGATTATCGGGGAAGTACTGCTCAAGCCGTCCCGGAGAAAGCCGCGAACTGATCGCAAACGATGCCGATGGATATCGCTACTCTGCAAAGCCGCCTTGGCCATACCTTCAGCAATGCTGCCTTGCTGCAGCAGGCGCTCACACATCGCAGCCACAGCAGCTTGCACAATGAACGTCTGGAATTCCTCGGGGATTCAGTACTCAACTGCGTGGTCGCTTCCTTGCTTTTCGATCGTTTCGGCAAAATCGACGAAGGCGACCTGTCGCGTTTGCGTGCCAATCTCGTCAAGCAGCAATCGTTGTTTGAAATTGCCCAGCGACTCGATTTATCGCAATGTCTGAGGCTGGGTGAGGGCGAACTCAAATCCGGCGGTTTCCGTCGTCCGTCCATCCTGGCCGATACGCTGGAGGCCTTGTTCGGCGCGATTTTTCTCGATGCCGGTTTTGATGCCGCCAGCCGCGTGATACGCGCGCTCTATGCCCCGGTGCTGGAAACCGTTGACCCGAAAACCCTGGGCAAGGACGCGAAGACGCTGTTGCAGGAATTTTTGCAGGGTAAAAAAATACAGCTGCCGCAATACAACGTCGTCGCCACCCACGGCGCCGCACACAATCAGGAATTCGAAATCGAATGTCTGGTGCCCAAGCTCGACATTCAGGTGTTTGGTACCGGTGGCAGCCGCCGTGCTGGTGAGCAGGCCGCCGCCAAACTCGCCCTCGAAGCCGTACAGCAGGCGCTGGCCAAAGCCCCTGCAGTGCCGAAAAAAACCCGACAGCGCACCACCCAGCTCAAGCTGGCGGGTATTGCGACCTTCCAGCCCGATGCGCCGGTGGCAGCCGACAAGGCAGCCAAAAAATCTGCTCGTGCCGAGACCGTCGCCGCCCCGGGCAAGCCGGCCAAAATATCCTCAGCCCGTGAGCAGGATGCTCTGGCGCTTGAGGCCGATGAAAGTAAACCCGTGCCTGCCAGTCAAAGTAAATCAGCATGACCTCTCCTGACGCTGCAGCTGCAGCTGAATTCCGGTGCGGCTATATTGCCATTGTCGGGCAGCCGAATGTCGGCAAATCCACCCTGATGAACCACCTGATCGGTGCGAAGGTCAGCATCACCTCGCGCAAGGCACAAACCACGCGGCATCGCATCACTGGGATACAAACCAAAGAAGCGACGCAATTCATTTACATCGACACACCCGGTTTTCAGACACGTCACAAAAATGCGCTGAACAAAACCCTCAACCGGACCGTCAGTGGCACGCTGACCGCTGCCGATGTCGTGTTGTTTGTGGTTGAGGCGGGGCATTTCGATGAAGCTGACCAGCAAGTGCTGAACTTATTGCCCACCAATGTGCCCGTCATCCTGGTGATTAACAAATCCGATCGGATGAAGGACAAAGCGCCGTTGATGGCCTTTGCCCAGCAAGTCGCGGCCCGTCGTGATTTTGCGGCGATTGTGCCGGTCTCGGCCAAGCAGGGATTTCAGCTTGATCGTCTTGAAGCCGAAATTCGCAATTATCTGCCCCTCGCCGAGGCGGTCTTTGGCGAAGATGACATTACCGACCGCAGCGAAAAATTTCTGGCCGCTGAAATCGTGCGCGAAAAAGTGTTTCGTTTCGTCGGTGATGAACTGCCGTACACCAGCACGGTCGTGATTGAAAAATTCGAAGAAGAAGGTCGCTTGCGCAGAGTGTTTGCCGCGATTCTCGTCGGCCGCGATGCGCACAAGGCCATGCTGATCGGTCAGAAGGGCGCGCGACTGAAAGAAATATCGACACAGGCGCGACTGGATATGGAGAAGCTCTTTGGTGGCCCTGTCTATCTGGAAATCTGGGTCAAGGTGAAATCGGGCTGGGCAGACAACGAAGCCGGATTGCGCGCCTACGGATACGAGTGAGGCCGGCATGACCGCGCTTGCCAACGACATCGACAACGCGACAGTACCGGTGCCACCCGCGCCGGCGCGCGCTTCACGGGTGAGGGTACCTGAGCGTGATCACCGCGTCGCCAACCAGCCGGGCTTTGTGCTGCACAGCTATCCGTACAAAGAAACCAGCCTGATCGTCGACCTGTTTTCTCGTGATCATGGACGCGTTGCGCTGGTCGCCAAAGGCGCCAAGCGTCCGCACTCCAAATTGCGCGGCGTACTGCAAACCTTTCAGCCGCTGCAGCTGGCGTGGACCGGTAAATCCGAAGTGCGCACCCTGATGTCGGCAGAATGGGTGGGCGGGCTGCTGCCGCTGGAGGGTGCTGCCTTGCTGTGCGGTTTTTATCTGAATGAACTGCTGGTCAAACTGCTGGCCCGTGACGATCCGCATGCGTCCTTGTTTGATCACTATGTATCGGCGCTCAACCAGCTGGCGCATGAAGAGCCGCCGGCGATTGTTCTGAGAAAATTCGAATTGTCGCTGCTGAAGGAAACGGGTGTGGCAGGTCATCTGGGTATCTGCGCCCAAACCGGACAGCCTGTCGACCCCGAAAAAACCTACGCGGTCGATCCCGATCGCGGCCCGCGTGTTGCACTGGCGAGTGATACCTCACCCTCGGTGATTGGAAAGACATTGCTGGATATGGAAGCGGGTGATTACAGCGACAGTACGACGCAGCTGCAAAGCAAATTTCTGATGCGGCATTTGCTTGCGCATCATCTGGGCGGCATGCCGCTCAATACCCGGCAAATCCTGATCGACCTTCTTCAACTCTGAATCAACTCTGAATCAACGCTGAACCAAAGAACGCTGAACCAAAGAACGCTGAATCAACGAAAAAACCGAGACCCTCATGAGCTATCTCCATCCTCACGCTGCCGGCATTGATCTCGGCGTCAATATCGATCATGTGGCCACACTGCGCAATGCGCGCGGTACGCCATATCCCGATCCGCTGCAAGCCGCGCTGCTGGCCGAGCAGGCAGGTGCCGATGTCATCACACTGCATTTGCGTGAGGACCGGCGTCATATCAAGGATGCGGACGTCGAGGCCATACGCCCGCGTCTGACGACACGCATGAATCTCGAATCTGCAGTCACCGAAGAGATGCTCGACATCGCCTGCCGAATCAACCCGCAAGACGTGTGTCTGGTACCCGAGCGTCGCAACGAAGTCACCACTGAAGGTGGCCTGGACGTCGTTCGCTATTTCGATGTCGTCAGCGCTGCCTGCAAGCGACTGGCGGCACAGGGCATCCGTGTATCGCTGTTCATTGATGCCGACGCCGAGCAAATCAAAGCTTCGTCTGAAGCGGGTGCGCCGGTCATTGAACTGCATACCGGCCGCTATGCCGATCTCGAGGGCGAGGCGCAGTTGAACGAACTGGAACGCATCAAGCGCGGCGTGCAAGCCGGGGTGACACACGGCCTCAAAGTCAATGCCGGCCATGGCCTGCATTACACCAATGTACAGGCGATTGCGGCGATACCCGATATCACCGAACTCAATATTGGTCATGCCATCGTAGCGCAGGCCATCTTCGTCGGCTGGGAAAACGCCGTGCGCGACATGAAGGCAGCGATGATCAAGGCGCGGCTGGAGTCGATGCGCTCATGATTTTCGGCATAGGCACCGATATCCTCAAAATTTCGCGGATTGAAGCCGTCCTCAGCCGACACGGCGATCGCTTCGCCGCGCGCATTCTCGGTCCCGAGGAAATGGAAAAATATCAGCGCCGCAAACAAAAGGTCGAAGCACGGGGCCTGCGTTTTCTGGCCACGCGCTTCGCGGCGAAAGAAGCTTTTTCCAAAGCCATCGGTCTGGGTATGCGCATGCCCATGACCTGGCGCGCGGTCCAGTTCCTCAATGCGCCCAGTGGCAAACCCATGGTGGTCACCAGCGGGGCGCTGTCCGAATTTATGCAAGCCAGAGGTCTCAGTGCTCAGGTCTCACTGACCGATGAGGCAGAATACGCAGTTGCGTTCGTCGTTGTGGAGAAATCATGAAAATGCAAGGCCAGACTCAATTGCCCGGCCCGGTCATGCTGGATGTGGTCGGTACCGAACTCGATGCACAAGACCGCCGCCGGATTCGCGATCCGCTCACCGGCGGCGTGATCCTGTTCGCACGCAACTACACCAACCGGGCGCAGCTGACCGCGCTGTGCGAAGCGATACACGCTGAACGTCCCGGCATGCTGATCGCTGTTGATCATGAAGGCGGGCGTGTACAGCGCTTCCGCAGCGATGGCTTCACGCGTCTGCCGGCGATGCGCCGGCTGGGCGAGTTGTGGGACCGTGATGTGCTGGCCTCCTGCAAGCTGGCCACTGCCGTCGGCTATGTGCTTGCCGCCGAGCTGCGCGCCTGCGGCGTGGATTTATCATTCACGCCCGTGCTGGATCTGGATTACGGTGCGTCCGAGGTCATTGGCGACCGCGCATTTCATCACGATCCGCGCGTAGTCACCTTGCTGGCCAAGAGCCTTAACCACGGGCTCGCCCTGGCGGGGATGGCCAACTGCGGCAAACATTTCCCCGGCCATGGTTTTGTGGCGGCAGATTCGCACATTGCAATTCCGGTGGACGAGCGCGATCCGAAAGCTATTCTCAAAGACGATGCCGCACCCTATGGCTGGCTGGGCATGAGCCTGTCCGCAGTGATGCCAGCGCATGTGATCTACCCAAAATTTGATAAACATCCGGCAGGCTTTTCGCGCAAGTGGCTGTCCCTGCTGCGCGATGATCTGGGCTTCGATGGCGTGATTTTCAGTGATGATTTGTCGATGGAAGGCGCCAGTGTTGCTGGTACCGTCGTGGATGGCGCGCATGCGGCGCTGGCTGCGGGTTGTGACATGGTCTTGGTCTGTAATTCGCCCGACAAAGCCGACGAGTTGTTGCAAGGGCTCGATCCTTCGGTTAGCCTTGATGCGCACCGTTCTGCACAACGCATTCAGGCGCTCACTCCCTTGTCGATCGCCAAAGATTGGAATGCGCTGCAGGAAGACGGGCAGTATCGATCTGCTCTGGGATTGCTGGAAGATTTTTCCAAGGCGATATAAGCCCACAAGCCTCGCCATGTCGGAGACCCCCACCACCGAACTTCCTGATCCGCGCGCAGCGTTGCTCGAGGCGGTGGCCGCGTTGCCGCACCTGCCGGGTGTCTATCGTTACTTTGATGCGCAAGACAAATTGCTCTATGTAGGCAAGGCGCGCGATCTCAAAAAACGTGTTTCCAGCTATTTTCAGAAAACACTGACCAGTCCGCGTACGGCCATGATGGTCGAGCGCATCGTACGCCTTGAAACCACGGTCACCCGTAGCGAGGCCGAGGCACTGCTGCTGGAAAACAATCTGATCAAGACCCAGCAGCCGCGTTTTAACATTCTTTTTCGCGACGATAAGTCTTACCCGTATCTGAAGCTCTCCGGCGGTGATTTCCCGCGCATGGCCTATTACCGCGGTGCGGTAGATAAAAAAAATCAGTACTTCGGTCCTTTTCCCAGCGCATGGGCGGTGAAAGAATCGATGCAGATTCTGCAGAAAATTTTCTTGCTGCGAACCTGTGAAGACTCGGTATTTTCCAACCGCACCCGGCCTTGCCTGCTGCATCAGATCAATCGCTGCAATGGTCCTTGCGTGAATCTCATTAGCAAAGAGGACTATGCGGTCGATGTTGATAATGCCGCACAATTTCTACGCGGACGTCAGTCCGAGCTGATGAATTCACTCGAAACCAAAATGCAGGCGTACGCAGCCGATCTCAAATTCGAGCAAGCCGCTATCGTGCGCAACCAGATCACCGCGCTCTCGCGTGTGCTGCATCAGCAAAGTATGGAAACTGCAGGCGACGCCGACATCGACATCATTGCCGTGGTGGTGCAGGGCGGTCGTGCCTGCGTGAATCTGGCGATGGTGCGGGGTGGCCGCCATCTCGGAGACCGCGCCTACTTTCCCACCCAGGTGGATATGGCCCTGATCGCGGCCGACACCGAGGTCGAGGCTGAAGTGCTCAAAGCCTTCCTTGCCCAGCACTATCTCGACAAATTCATCCCCTCCACACTGATCATCAACCTCGATCTGGACGAACCCGAGCTCATGCTGGCCTTGATGGAGCAGTGCGGCCATCGCATTCAGCTGGTATTTCAGCCCCAGGGGCAGCGCAGGCAATGGCAGGAGATGGCCGTCAAGGGCGCAGAGATTGCGCTGGCGCGGCTGCTCGCGGAGCAGGGCTCGCAACAGATCCGTACCCGTGCGCTGGCCGATACGCTGGGGCTCGATGCGGCCGACATGGATGAACTGCGGATCGAATGCTTTGACATCAGCCACACCCAGGGCGAAGCGACCCAGGCTTCCTGTGTGATCTACCACCATCATCAGATGCAGAGCAGTCAGTATCGGCGCTACAACATTACCGACATCACCCCCGGCGATGACTACGCAGCGATGCGTCAGGTACTCAGCCGGCGCTATGAGAAAGTGGCCAATGGCGAGGGTCAGATGCCTGACCTCGTGCTGATCGATGGCGGCAAAGGCCAGGTCGAGATCGCCCGTCAGGTGCTCGCCGAGCTGGGGCTGGATATCAGCCTGATCGTCGGCGTCGCCAAAGGCGAGGGCCGCAAGGTCGGTCTGGAGACGCTGATCTTTGCCGATGGCCGGGCATCGCTGGAATTGGGCAAGGAATCCGCCGCCCTGATGCTGATTGCCCAGATACGCGACGAGGCGCATCGCTTTGCCATCACCGGTATGCGCAGCAAGCGCGCCAAAGCCCGTCAGACCTCACGTCTGGAAGAGATCGAGGGCATTGGTGCCAAACGTCGCCAGAAACTCCTAGCGCGTTTTGGTGGTCTGCGCGGGGTGGCGGACGCCAGCGTTGAGGAGCTGGCCTCCGTCGAAGGCATTTCCCGACAACTCGCTGAAGACATTTACCGGCAGTTGCATTAAATTACCCGCATGCCATTCAATATACCCATCCTGCTGACCTGGTTGCGTGTCGCGCTGATACCGCTGGTGGTGGGTGTCTTCTATCTGCCGTCCGACTGGCTGACCGAGTACGAGCGTGGGCTGGCAGCGACCATCATCTTCGTCGTGGCGGCACTGACCGACTGGTTCGATGGCTATCTCGCCCGACGCTGGAATCAAACCTCGTCCTTTGGCGCCTTTCTGGACCCGGTCGCCGACAAGCTCATGGTCGCGGGGGCACTGCTGCTACTGGTGGAGCTGGGCCGCACGACCGCCGTGATTGCCTTCATCATCATCGGCCGCGAAATCGCTATCTCAGCATTGCGCGAGTGGATGGCCCAGATCGGCGCTTCCAAGTCTGTTGCGGTCAGCTCACTGGGGAAGGTCAAAACCATCGCCCAGATGATTGCGATTCCCATGCTGCTCTACAAGGCGCCCTTGTTCGGTGTCATTGATACGCTGATGATTGGCACCATCCTGCTGTACATTGCGGCAGTACTGACCCTCTGGTCCATGGTTTACTACCTGCGCCGTGCCTGGCCTCTGATCAAGGAGCGTCCGGGACTGGATTAGCGGTGTGCTTGACAGAATGCCTCGATCCTTTATAATCCCGTTTCTGTTTTACGCGGGAGTAGCTCAGTTGGTAGAGCGCAACCTTGCCAAGGTTGAGGTCGAGAGTTCGAGACTCTTCTCCCGCTCCACGAATTCGAAAGGGAAGCTTAAACCGCTTCCCTTTTTCGTTAACGAAACCCGTTTGCCGGATCACGGCAAGGCCTGAGCAAAGTACGGGCTTCGCGGGTACAATACGGCTCCCACGGCGGGGTAGCAAAGTGGTTATGCAGCGGCCTGCAAAGCCGTCTACGCCGGTTCGATCCCGACCCCCGCCTCCATACTCAAAAAAAGCGCTCCGGCGCTTTTTTATTGGTTGCCTGACTTACAATACCGGTTCAAGTCAGCGATCCTCCTGCATCTCATGCGGCCCGAGTGGTGAAATTGGTAGACACAGCGGACTTAAAATCCGCCGCTTACCCGAGAGGGGGCGTACCGGTTCGATTCCGGTCTCGGGCACCA
>JBILCO010000180.1:0-4981 GCA_044353075.1 Burkholderiaceae bacterium | reverse complement strand
ATTTCTGCCCGAAAGCCAAATTCATTCACGTCGATATCGATCCTGCATCCATCCACAAAATCGTTCGCGCCGACATTCCCATCGTCGGTGATTGTGCCGAGGTGCTCGACCAGTTACTCGCGCAATGTCATCAGGCCACTGAAGCCAAGGCCGACTTATCTGCGTGGTGGTCGCAAATTGATGGCTGGCGAGAGCGTCAGTCACTCGCATTCGACGACACCCCTAACGTCATCGCGCCGCAGGCGCTCATGCGCTGCCTGCAGCAACAACTCGAAGCGCGCGATGCGATCGTATCGACCGATGTGGGTCAGCATCAGATGTGGGCGGCACAGCATCTGAAGTTCGAGCAACCGATGCGCTGGCTGACCTCCGGTGGTGCAGGCACCATGGGCTATGGTTTGCCCGCCGCGATTGGTGCGCAGATCGCTCATCCTGATAAAACCGTCGTCTGTGTGACGGGCGACGCATCGATCCTGATGAACATTCAGGAGCTATCAACCGCCATGCAACATCGCACACCCGTCAAAGTCATCCTCAGCAACAACGGTTATATGGGCATGGTGCGTCAGTGGCAGGAATTGATTCATGGCGGGCGCTACAGTCACAGCTACACCGAAGCACTGCCTGATTTCGTGGCTGTGGCCAGGGGTTTTGGCTGGCAGGCGCGCACGGTGAATCAGCGTGAAGATCTGGACGCTGCGATCGCCGAATGTCTGGCCAGCCCAGGTCCTTTCTTCCTTGATGTGCATGTCAGTGCTGAAGCGAATTGTTTTCCGATGATTCCGGCGGGGGCAGGACATCACGAAGTCAATCTGGGGCGTCCGGGTTAACTCAGTGCCGGGTCAGATTGGGTTGCGAAGCGCGTATGAAAGGTCTGCAATCACCTCATGTCCAGCATCTTTCGTTTTTTCTCAGCTGACTTTAAAAATGAAAAATACAAAGTCACTTAGCAACACACCCTGCGCAGACTAAAATCCCAATAGCCGCATGTCGCGGGAGACTTTGAACGAAAGAATAACAATGAAAAAACTGGAAAAACTGACCTTCGAGAGTGTCAGCGTTCGCGCCGTATCCGTACCTCTGCGCCGGCCCATCGTCGCCAAGGTAGGGCAGTTCGACGAATGGCCCTTCATTCTGATCGACGTAAAAACCAGTGAAGGCATCATCGGGCGCAGTTATCTCGAGCCCTATCTGAGAAATGCCGTGCGCTACATTGGCCCTGCGATCGAGGATATGGCGGCATCGTTCAAAGGAAAGCCGCTGGCGCCTCTCGACATGTACCGCGATGCGATGAGCACCCTGCACCTGATCGGGCGTCAGGGCGTGTCGGTCATTGCCATGGCCGGTCTCGATATGGCCATCTGGGACGCATTGGCCAAAGCCGCCGGACTGCCGCTGGCCGAGATGCTGGGCGGATCCGTGGGCAAGCTCCGCGCTTACAACACCAACGGCTGCTGGCTGCTGCCAACGGACAAACTGGGCAAAGAAGCCGAAGAACTGGTTAAAGAAGGCAACTTCAACGCCATCAAAATCCGGCTCGGTCGACCCCGACTGGCCGATGACCTGAAAGCCATCGCGAACGTTCGCAGCGCAATCGGTGATGACATTCATCTGATGTGCGATTTCAATCAGGGCCAGACACTGCAGGAAGCCATTACCCGTTGTCATGCACTCGATGATCAGGGGTTGTACTGGTTCGAAGAACCCATCGTCTACGACAACTACGCGCAAAGCGCACAACTTACGCAAGAGCTGAAAACGCCTGTGCAGATTGGAGAAAACATCTACGGTTCACGCTCCTTCCTGGACGCCGTACAGGCCAAAGCGGCCGACCTTTACATGCCGGATCTGATGCGCATTGGCGGTGTCACTGGCTGGATGCGCGCTGCTGCGATTGCCGGTGCTGCCGGTCATCCGCTGTCGAGCCATTTGTATCCCGAGGTGTCAGCGCATTTGCTGAAGGCATCTGAATCGGCAGACTGGCTGGAGTGGCGCGACTGGGGTAATCCCATCATCGCAGAACCTTTCGAGGTGAAAGATGGCTATGCGACGGTGCCGTCGCGGCCGGGGAATGGTATTGAATGGGATGAGGCGGCGGTGAGCAAGTACGCTTACTAAAAATAATTGTTGAAGCTGCTTGTGCACGCTGGGACTCGGTCACGTACCGCGACCCCGGTCGCGCTTGCAAGCGCGTCCTTTCGAGTCCCTCCCGCAAAGCACGCAGGTGCTTTGCTCGTGGGCGTAAAAAAAGGGAGTCTGCTTTCGCAAACTCCCTTTTTACATTTGGTGCCCACGGAGGGACTCGAACCCCCACACCTTGCGGCACATGGACCTGAACCATGCGCGTCTACCAATTCCGCCACGTGGGCCTAAAGAACGCGAGATTATAGCGGAATAATCTGCCAAGTCAATCAAAGCTGCCCCGTTTTTCCCTCGGGCACAAGGTCTTTTTGAGCACAGGCCGCGCTCGTCCGTTACACTATCTGTGTTTTTTCCTTCCGAACGAGACACACATCTTTTGAGCCAGCCCCCGTACAGCATCCCCAGCCGGGAAGAAATCCTGGGCATCCTGCGTACTTCCGCAGACCCGCAAACGCTTGCTTCTATCGCCAAGGCCCTATCGGTCAAGGACGTGGAACTGGATGGCCTCACGCGCCGTCTGGCGGCCATGGAGCGCGATGGTCAAATCAAGCCTGATCGCAAAGGCCGCATTCAGCTTGCCAACACCGCCAATTTCACGGAAGGACGCGTCTCCGCACATCGTGACGGCTATGGTTTTCTGATTCCGGATGAGGGTGATGACATTTTTCTGCCCGAGAAGGAATTGCAGAAGGTGTTGCATGGCGACCGGGTGCAGGTCCGGGTTACCGGTCTGGATCGTCGCGGTCGTCCCGAGGGCACGATCGTTGAGGTGCTGAGCCGGGCCAACACACATGTGATCGGACGACTCGTCAACGAGAACGGTACCTGGCTGGTCGCGCCGGAGGACAAGCGCATCAGTCATGACATTCTGCTGGCCAAAGCGCCGGGCAAAGCCAAGGCAGGACAGGTGGTCAGTGTTGAACTGACCGAACAACCCTCGCGTTACACGCAGCCGGTGGGCATCATTGCCGAAGTGCTGGGTGATATTGATGACCCGGGGATGGAAATTGAAATTGCGGTCCGCAAATATGGCGTACCGCATGAGTTCTCCGAGGCAGCAAAGGCACTGGCTGCCAAGCTGCCATCGGAAGTGCGCGCTGCTGATCTGGAAAACCGCGTCGATCTGCGTGATGTGCCGCTGGTCACTATTGATGGTGAAGATGCGCGCGACTTTGATGATGCGGTGTATTGCGAGCCCGTCAAAATCGGTCGAACGCAGGGTTTCCGGCTGATCGTCGCGATTGCCGATGTCAGCCATTACGTTAAACCGAATGACGCACTGGATGTCGATGCGCTCGAGCGCAGTACGTCAGTGTATTTCCCCCGTCGCGTCATACCGATGCTACCGGAAAAGCTATCCAACGGCCTTTGCTCGCTCAACCCCGCGGTCGATCGCCTGACCATGGTGTGTGATGCGGTGATTAACGCCAAAGGTCATATTCACGCCTATCAGTTTTATCCGGCAGTGATTCATTCGGCAGCGCGCCTCACTTACACCGAAGTGGCGACTATTCTGGGCAATACGCGTGGCCCGGAGGCAGTGCGCCGCGCTGCGCTGTTGCCGCACTTGCAGAATCTGTATGAGTTGTATCAAACGCTGCTGGGATCGCGACGCGAGCGTGGTGCGATGGACTTTGAAACCACCGAGACCTATATCGTCTGCAATGCCGCCGGCAAGATCGAGCAGATCCTGCCGCGCACGCGCAATGATGCGCATCGTCTGATTGAAGAGTGCATGCTGGCCGCGAACGTGTGTGCGGCTGATTTCATGGAGCGGCACAAGCATCACGGCATGTATCGTATTCATGCCGGACCGACTGAGGAGAAGCTCAACCAGTTGCGGACCTTCTTGAAGCAACTGGGTCTGAACCTGGGTGGCGGTACATCGCCCACCGCGTCGGATTATGCGGCGCTGATGGAAAAAATCAAAGGTCGGCCTGATGCCATCCTGCTGCAGACCATGCTGCTGCGCTCGATGCAACAAGCAGTTTACAGCCCCGACAATATTGGACACTTCGGTTTGTCCTACGAGGCGTATGCGCATTTCACCAGCCCGATACGCCGTTATCCCGATTTGCTCACGCACCGCGTGATCAAGGCGATTTTGCAGGGCAAGCACTATCACCCCAAGGGCATTCTGACGGAAAGCCTCAATACCAACATGTCGCCCGCAGCGCGCAAAATGCAGGCCAAGGACAGAGCGGCGGGCAAGAAGCGCGCGGAAGGTGATCTGGCCATCTGGGAATCGCTCGGTATTCATTGCTCTGCCAACGAGCGTCGCGCGGATGAAGCGTCGCGCGATGTGGAGGCCTGGCTCAAATGCTATTTTGTACGCGACAAGCTGGGTGAGGAATTTACCGGCACAATTTCCGGTGTCGCTGGGTTTGGCATTTTCGTGCAGCTCGATGCCTTGTTCATCGAGGGCATGGTGCATGTGACGGATCTCGGTGCGGATTATTTTCAGTATGACGACGCGCGCCATGAGTTGCGCGGCGAGCGCACCGGCATACGCTATCAGCTGACCGATCGTGTGACGGTGCAGGTCAGTCGCGTGGATCTGGATGCACGCCGTATCGATTTGCGTCTGGTCACTGAGCCGGGCATACGTACCCAGCTGAAAAATGAATCCCGACGCGCCGACAATGCGCACGCCCCCAAGTCAGCCAGCAAAAAAACGGTGCAGCGCGCTGCGCCGGCACGGGCAGGCAAGCCGGGCAAAGGCGTGGCTGGAAAAACAGCCGACCGCAACGGCAAGAAAAAACGTAAATAAGCTGCCATCATGAAAACCCGACTGATCTTTGGCTTTCATGCCGTCACCGCACGCATACGCCATGATGCA
>JBILCO010000179.1:0-5008 GCA_044353075.1 Burkholderiaceae bacterium | reverse complement strand
AGCTTCAGGGCCGACTGATCGGAGCGCTGCCAGGCCTGACTGATACGAGTAATGCGTTTGGAAAAATAAGCATCGGGCACCGGTACCGCGCGCCCCTGCCAGTCACCACCGGCCGACAGTATTTTGAACGCTTCATTGATCGCCACGCGGCTTTGCCCCAGCTGAACGAAGGCCTCACGATTTCCCTGAATGGCATTGGGTGCAGCTTTGCCCAGTCGCTGTGAATGCATGACCAGATCACCGGCAATCTGCGTGCGTACCGAGGCTTTGGCGGCCTCCTGAGAATTCACCCAGACGAGACTGGCCAGTGCACTCAGTGATAACACGAGCCCGATCTGCATTAGTCGCAGCACCCGTTTTACCGACAAGTAGTCAAACCACGGTTGTATCAGCGGATTTTTTTTCACGCGAACCAATAATTGCTGCCAGCGGCGATTGCCGGGATCGCGTTTGATCTCATCCGAATTTTCGGAAGAAATATCCGTGACAGGAATTGCGCCATGGCTTGTATCAATTTCCACGTAATGCTCCGCCTATGAATAAAAAATAAATCGGCCGACTTGTACCTCGAGGCCCTGCCAAAATGAGTGCCGCGAAGCGGCGGCATTTGACAGAGATGCTTATTTCAAGACCACGCCAAGGAAGGCGGGATCATTCATGAGCAAGGACACGTTCAGCAGTCGCCAGGACTGCGCATCGCGATCGGTATACATCCCGCTCACCCACGCGGGTTCACCGTCGGGTTTTGATGCATCGGAAAAGCCGGACAAACTCACCAGGCTGGGTACGCGCGTGACACGCAATGCACAAGGCGTATCGAAGGTGTCCGACAGCACCAGCAAACGATCGGTGTCTTGCCAGGGCATCACCGGATGCCCGAGAAATCCCGGGAAATCGATAACACCGGTCAGCTGACCGCGACAATTGATCAGTCCAAGGAACCAGGCACAGGTATGAGGCACGCGTGTCACGCCCTCGCAGGGCATCACTTCGAAGGTGTGCGCCACGTCGAGCAAGAGCCGTTGATCACCAGCTTGTACGGCCAGCCGCAGGGACGAGCTGTGGTTGTCCGAGCGGGCACGCTGGGTACGCTCGACCAGCTGGCGCTGAAATTCGCGCAAGGTCAAACGACCTGTCTGCCGGTCCGGGGAGGCCATGATGTCGGGATCATCGTCCAGTGCGATGACTGCCTGTGCATGCATGTCAGTTCACCACGCGGGAGAGTGCTGCAATTTTCTGTAGCAGCAAACGCGGATCGACTGGCTTGACCATGTAATCGCGTGCGCCTTGCCGCATACCCCAGATACGATCAGTTTCCTGATTTTTACTGCTGCAAATAATGATGGGCACATGACTGGTCGCCGGATCACGTGTGATGGTGCGCGTCGTCTGAAATCCGTTCTGGCCGGGCATCACGACATCCATCAGGATCAGATGGGGCGGATTTTTTCGTATCTGCTCCAGTGCAATCTCGCCGTTTTCTGCGGTAGTCACCGAGTAGCCATTGGTTGTCAGCAGTTCAGACAGAAAATGACGCTCGGTCGCTGAGTCGTCGACAATCAGGATGTGCTTGATGGACATATCAGATAAAAACGAAGAGTTGACGGAAAAATCCGTGTGATCACCCAGCGACCTGCTGCGGCACATGGTCGCGAACTGTCCTGAGCAGACTGTCTTTGGTAAAGGGTTTGGTCAGGTAGGCGGTGGCACCTGCGATCACGCCGCGCGCACGATCAAATAATCCATCGCGCGAGGACAGCAACACCACAGGTGTATGGCGAAACGCCTGGCTGTAGCGAATCAGGCTGCAGGTCTGATAACCATCGAGCCGTGGCATGAGGATGTCGCAGAAAATCAGCGCGGGCCGACGTTCGACGATTTTGGCCAAAGCCTCGAATCCATCTTCGGCCAGAAGAACGGGATAACCCGATTGGGAAAGAAAAATCTCGGCAGAGCGCCGGATCGTACTGCTGTCGTCAATGACCAGTATTTCTGGTCCAGTCTGCGATTGCAAAGCCACCATTGCGCCACCCGATGAATACTTTCATGGAACCGGGCGCAAATGTAACAAAAAGAGCAATTAGTTAGTACATTGAAAAATCAAACTTAGCTCAATGTAGGGGTTTTGGCGACAGATCTGCCGCATTCGGCGCGCTTTGCATGAAGCCCTGACGCACGACGAATGCTGCTGAACGGCTATTTTCACCCCGGTACAACCGTACTCAGGCAAATCAGATGGCGACCATTTCAAAGTCTTCCTTGCGGGCACCGCATTCCGGACAGGTCCAGTTCATCGGCACCTCGTCCCAGCGTGTTCCGGCTGCAATGCCTTCGTCGGGCAGGCCCGCTGCCTCGTCGTAGACCCAGCCACAAATGAGGCACATCCAGGTCTTGTATTCCTGCTCGGTTGTCTTGTTGTCGCTCACAGCACAGCCCTTCAAGTAAAATGCAAAAGCCCCCTATGTTAATCCTTTCCCAGTGCAAAACCAAACTTCTCCGCTTGTGATGACCTTCGGCGTTGCCGATCCTGTGGGTGCGATCGGCGTTCAAGCTGATCTCGCCGCCTTTGCTGCGATGGGCTGTCACGGACTGTCCGTCATCACCGCGCTGGCAGTGGGCGACACCACCGGTATCGAAGACCTACAATTCGTCGAACCGGAATGGATCGCCGATCAGGCGCGTGTGCTGCTCGAGGACATGCCAGTTGCCGCGTTCAAGATCGGCTACCTCGGTAACATCGAAAGCGTTGCCGTCATCGCCGAGATCATGTCCGACTATCCGGAAGTCCCGCTGGTACTCGATCCGTTTTTGACGTCGCTGTCGGAACAGGAAACCGACGACGAGCTGTTGCTGGCGGTGCGACAGTTGCTGGTACCGCAAAGTACGCTGCTGCTGGTGTCCACCGATGAGCTGGCACGGCTGGCGGAAACCTGGCGCGAGCCATCGAACGACGAGATGCTCAGCATCGATGCAATGCACGCGATACAACTGGGCTGCGAATTTGTTTTTGTCACCGGAACGCCGGGCGAAGCCGGCAAAGTATCCAACACTCTGTTCAGTAGCGAAGGCATGATTCGCGCCGATAGCTGGACACGACTGCCCGGCTCCTATATCGGCGCTGGCACCACCCTGTCCGCAACGATCGCTGCGATGCTGGCCAACGGGCTCGAAGCACCGGAGGCGGTCTTCGAAGCGCAGGAATTCACTGCTGCTGCGCTCACACAGGCGCAGCGACTGGGCATGGGCAAACTCGTGCCGGATCGTTTTTTCTGGGCGCGCGAGCCAGACAGCGGCGATAACTAGTCATTATTCACTATATCTTCAAGGGAAAAACCATGTCCAAGAACGAAACCCTTTTTGCACGAGCACAGAAAAGTACACCCGGCGGCGTCAATTCGCCCGTGCGCGCCTTCCGCTCGGTTGGCGGCACACCACGTTTCATTACACGCGCGGAAGGTCCGTATTTCTGGGATGCGGACGACAAACGCTATATCGATTACATCGGCTCCTGGGGACCGGCAATCGTCGGACATGCACACCCCGAAGTCATCAGCGCCGTGCAGAAAGCAGCCACGCATGGCCTGTCATTTGGCGCGCCCACCGAAGGCGAAATTCTGATGGCTGAAATGATTTGCAAGATCGTGCCATCGATCGAGCAAGTCCGGCTGGTGTCCTCGGGTACGGAAGCGGCAATGAGTGCTTTGCGTCTGGCGCGCGGTGTCACCGGGCGCGATACGGTCATCAAGTTCGAAGGCTGCTATCACGGTCATGCGGATTCGATGCTGGTCAAGGCCGGCAGCGGCCTGCTGACTTTTGGCAATCCCACCTCCTCCGGTGTACCCGCTGATTTCGCAAAACACACGATGGTGCTGAACTATAACGACAGCGCACAACTCGACGAAGTCTTTGCCAGATTAGGCTCGACGATTGCAGCCGTCATTGTCGAGCCGGTGGCCGGCAACATGAATCTGTTACGCGCAACGCCGGAATTCCTGCAAACCATGCGTCGCCTGTGTACCCAGCACGGCGCGATCCTGATGTTCGATGAAGTGATGTCCGGTTTCCGTGTCGCGCTGGGTGGTGCGCAATCGTTGTACGGCATACAGCCGGATATGACGGTGCTGGGCAAAGTGATCGGTGGCGGATTGCCAGTGGCTGCTTTCGGTGGACGCAAGGAATTCATGCAGCATCTGGCACCCATAGGATCGGTGTATCAGGCAGGTACGCTCTCGGGCAATCCGGTCGCGGTGGCCGCCGGCATGGCAACGCTAGACATTATTCAGCGGCCGGGCTTCTATGAAAATCTGGGCGCGCAGACGAGGAAGCTGATCGATGGTTTGTCCAAAGCTGCGGCTGAAGCCGGTCTCCCGTTCTGCGGAGATGCGATTGGCGGGATGTTTGGCATTTACTTTACCGAGCGCGTGCCTGGCAATTATGTGGAAATGATGGCCTGCGACAAAGAGCGCTTCAATCAGTTCTTCCATGCGATGCTGGATGCTGGTGTCTATCTGGCGCCGTCCGCCTTTGAAGCAGGCTTTGTCTCGGCCCGACATGATGATGCCGTGATTGCCGAGACTGTGAACGCAGCACGCACTGCTTTCAAAGCAGTGCACTGAAGCCGTAGTCCCGGCCCACGTCGGGACCGACTAGCGCAGCCAACCCCGCCGGCGGAAATACCAGAACGGCGTGACCGCGCTGGCAATCATCAGGGCGATCGCAAACGGATAACCGAAGCTCCAATCCAGTTCGGGCAAAATCCGGAAATTCAGACCGTAAATGCTGGCGATCAGGGTCGGTGGCAGGAAAGCCACCGACGCGACCGAGAAGATCTTGATGATCTTGTTCTGGTTGATGTTAATGAAACCGACGGTCGCATCCATCAGGAAGTTAATTTTGTCGAACAGGAATGCGGTATGACCATCGAGTGATTCGATATCTCGTAGGATCTGGCGCGCATCGTCAAACTGATCCGGACTGAGCAAGCGGCCGCGCATCATGAAACTGACGG
>JBILCO010000042.1:0-10907 GCA_044353075.1 Burkholderiaceae bacterium | reverse complement strand
TTCAGCTGTGCGACGCAAGAACGACAATACCTTTTCTGCCAAAGTCTCTTCAATACCGACGCATTCAACCACCAGATCTGTTGACGGCATCTAGATTAAGGTACCGAGCATGGAACCAATGGATAGCGACACCGTCGGCAACACCGGCGGCCTTGCATTGAATTCCACCCTGATCTCGGGCCGCAAACTAGCCACTGGCAGAAAACGAGTTTCGTAATGCAGATTCAGTGAAATATAGCTATTTTCATCTCTGGCCACCATCTGTTCAGGTGGTACTTGAAAGCGGCCTGCTCAAAACCAATGAACTTCCGAGTCTGAAGTCGGTGAGAGTAAATGTGAGGATTGCAGCCGAACTGGCTTTTAAGATGAGGTTATCGTATCGTCACAATTTAATGAAACACTGATCTTTAAAGCAAAAAAAACTTATCAGAAGAAGAAGCCTAATTTGTAGCGACAAACTCGAACCGATTCAGTTTTCTGATTTTTCAAAGATCAGGCAACAAGCATCAACGGCAATTTTTTCAATATTCAGACATCGAATCAAGCAAATTTCCGATACCCGAATAATGCGTCGAAGATGATTCTTTCGGACTAGTTAAGGGATAAATCACTGAGCATCACCATCCTGCTAATTTTTCCGGTCAATGTCACATCCCTATTAGGCGCATCAATTCCGTGGAAACTCGCCAGCTTGCAAAACTTATGGGCTCACTCTCTTTTGAGGAGCGGTTGCTCATTATGAAAGCACTCGTCCCGACCGGAGAGGTCGGCCTGAGCCAAATGGAATTATCGGAGATCACTAATCTGTCTCAGTCCAGTATCGGCATCAACCTTGAGTACATGATGAGCACTGATATCGTGAAATATCGTAGCGAAGCCGTTGGCAAGGTTTATCTGGCGAACTATAACTTGCTTGAAAATTTATTTGTATTCATGAACGAGAACTATGGCTCCGGCGTCAGCCAATCAATTCGAACGCGCTCAAGCAAGACCTCCGAAGATCTGCCACCCTAAATCACAAGCGCCATAAAAGAATAAATAGACAGGAATCTGCATGGCGTCCACTATATTACTCACCTCTTATGTTGGCAAAAAAGAATTTGAAGAATTTCTAAATTCTTTCTACGATGCTGTTTGCGCAAGCGACATGGTCAAACATTATTTTTTTCTGGCCAAGAAAAACACTATCTTGCAGGACATGAGGAAATTCGGATCATACCTGACCCCAAAAAATCAACTGGATTACCGCCGGCCAGCGACTGCCACTGCTTCACCCGATATCCAATTACCCGATAGCCAACTGGCTGAAATCAGCCAGATCATGCTCAGAGTTTTTCGTGAAAAAAAATTCAGCTCTGAACATATACCGCAGCTGACTCATGAAATACTGGAAATGATTGATGAGTCCCGTAGCCAGACCAACGATACTTCTGTGTCGATACTTTATCCGGATGAAATTGATTCGGACACTGTCTACACTTATCTCAAGAAAAATAAAATTGGCTCCGAAATCATGCCCTCAAAATCCATCAAGGCTGAATTTGGGCTCGCACATAAAGTATGGATTTATCTCGACCACGAACAAAAAACAGTATCCGTCGAAGGTAAAATTTTTATCAAGGATATTGCCTTCGATGACCAGATAGAAGAAATCATTGAAAAGCAAAATAATCGCGACACATTCGTTAAAGTCCGTCTGGAACGCGAAACCGGCGCACAACACCTGCTTGAGCGACACGTACTACCATTTCGCCATGGTATGCCTGTGCGCTTATTCGTACGATATCTCAGCCGATTCAGCCGCGATCTTGACTTGATTTATTCGCTGGACCCAGACGATATCTTGCGCTCGGGCTAGCGTTAGGGACTAACAGCCGCGGGTTGGCTCGACATCCGAAGCCGTAGCTGTTTTTCTATTTCGACCATCACCAGCAGCAAAATACCAATACCCATAATAATTAGCCCATCTGCAAGACTGACGGCCTCGGTCTTGAAGACACGCTGCAATTGTGGCGTGTAGGTCAACATCAGCTGCGCAATCGTCACCAAGATCACCATTAACCAGACAACGCGCGTGCCACGCATGGCTTTCCAGCTCAGCGAAGTCCCATAAATATTCCGTATAAAAAAGAGATGAAAAATCTCCATCACAACCAGGGTATTTACCGATAGCGTGCGCGCAAGCTCGATGCTGGAGCCACGGTCAATCGCATAAAAATAAATGCCGTAGACGCCAGCCAGAAATAACAGGGACACCAACATCAGATGCCACACCAGCCGCGCGTCAAGCAGCGGCTCGCCCACAGGGCGCGGAGGTCTGCGCATGGTGTTTTTTTCCGTCGGCTCGAAGGCCAGCGCAAGCCCGAGCGTGATTCCCGTGACCAGATTAATCCATAGAATTTGAATGGGTGTCACCGGCAAAGTGAATCCTGCCAGCAGAGCGACGATGACGATCATGGCCTCGCCGGCATTCGTCGGCAGTGTCCAGCTGATCACCTTCTTGATATTGTCATATACCGTTCGGCCCTCGCGGACGGCGGCTGCGATTGAGCTGAAGTTATCATCAGCGAGTACGAGTTCAGCCGCTTCGCGCGCGGTTTCACTCCCTTTTTTCCCCATCGCGACGCCGACATCAGCGCGCTTGAGTGCGGGCGCATCATTGACACCATCCCCCGTCATCGCGACGGTCATGCCGTGTGACTGCAAAGCCATCACCAGTCGCAGCTTGTGTTCGGGGCTGGTGCGAGCAAAGACGTCGCAAGCCATGACCGCTTCTTTCAATGCCTCGTCGGACATTTTGTCGATGTCAGCGCCGGTGAGCACCTTGTCATAATTTTTCAGGCCAATCTGCTGACCTATCGCAGATGCAGTTTTTGCGTGGTCCCCGGTAATCATCTTCACGACGATACCGGCGCCCTGACACTCGGCAACCGATGCGATGGCCTCAATTCTTGGCGGGTCGATCATCCCAACCGCACCCAGAAAGGTCAGAGTGCCGTTCACATCCGCGTGCTGCAGGACGGTGTGCGAAGGATCGACTGAACGCATTGCCAGGGCCAGTACCCGCTGGCCACTGGCAGCAATCGATTCGGCCTGGGTCAGCCAGTAATGTCGCTCTACCGGCTCGATACCGCCATCGGCTGCACGCTGATGACTGCACATCTGCAGTATTTTTTCCGGCGCCCCTTTGACAAAGACAAATGCCCGCCCCTCGTGGTCGTGATGCAGGGTGGCCATGAAACAGTGGCTGGCATCAAAGGGAATGCTATCGGTACGCGTCCAGCGTGTCCGTTCCGTTTGAAATAGAACGCCGGATTTCGCGCTGAATGCGAGTAACGCACCCTCCATCGGATCACCCTCGACGATCCAGATACCCTGATGCTCCCGCACCACCGCATCATTGCACAAGGCGGCTACACGGGCGACTTCAGTGAACATGCGCTGTCGGGTGAGTACTGACGCAACCATCATTTCATTGCGGGTCAGCGTGCCGGTCTTGTCGGTGCAAATGACGGAAACTGAGCCCAGGGTTTCCAGTGCGGGCAGGCGTCGAACGATGAGCTGCCGTCGGGCCATCGACTGAACACCCACTGCCAGTGTGATGGTCAGAACCGCAGGCAGTCCCTCGGGGATGGCTGCCACAGACAGGCCGATGACGGCCATGATGATGTCGCCGAAGTCATGATGTTGCGCGAGGTATCCGTACACCAACAGAAGAAACGCAAGCACCAGAATCACGATGGTCAGCCATCGGGAGAATTGACTGATTTGCCGTACCAGTGGCGTGGTGAGCATCTCCACCTGTCCGAGCAAATGACTGATGCGGCCAATTTCCGTGTCAGCCGCCGTCCCCGTGACAACACCCAGCGCCTGACCGGAGGTGACCAGAGTGCCTGAAAAAGCCATGCAGGCGCGGTCGCCAACGGGCGCATCGTTCGCCACCGGATCAATGTGTTTTTGGGTCGGTACTGATTCACCGGTGAGCAATGCTTCCTGAATGGATAGCCCGTGGACGTCCAGCAAACGCAGATCCGCAGGTACGCGATCACCTGCCTCAAGCAGCACAATATCGCCGGGCACGAGCAATTCGCCCTCGATCGTGCGCCGCTCACCGTCCCGCATCACGACCGCTTTCGGCGCAAGCATCTCACTAATGGCGCGCAAAGCATTTTCTGCCTTGCCCTCCTGAATGAAACCAATCGCTGCATTGGCCAGCACGACCGCCAGAATGACCGCCGTATCAACCCAATGATCGAGGAAGGCTGTGACGGTGGCCGAAGCCAGCAGCACGTAGATGAGTACATTATGGAAATGCATGACAAAACGCAGCACGGCGTTCCGCCTTTGAGCCAAGGGCAGTCGGTTACGCCCGAACCTGGCAAGTCGCTCGGCGGCCTCCGACCCACTCAGCCCCTGCGCAGTGGCCCGCAGCGCCTGCAGTGCCACCCCTTTTTCCTTGGTGTGCCACGCGTTGGTTGCTGGCCGTGTTGAATCCGCTTTCATGAGGCTGCCCGGTTGATACCAAAAAATCACCTTCGATGGTGTCAACTATGGCAGACAAACTTCTGTGTACAACAAGCAAAGATCAAGAACTTTGAAAAAAGGCAGGTGCTTCACCTATTTTTTTTCAGAATGCATCTCCCCTTTCAAGCGTTGCCTGTCGGATGCATCGGATGAAGCATGTCCGTGTTTGTATGAAATTAAGTGAAATCGCTCCGGTGCCTTGCGTCAACACCAGCGGTTTTCAGGTTATCTGAACATCCCTGTCGGAGACAGTGAATTACTTCGCCTTGCCTTGCGCAGCAATCGCCCGCGCCAGATCCAGATATTCTTCACAATCCTTGCCGCAGATCTCTTCCAGCCGCGCTAAATGCTGGCGTGCCTTGTCGAGATTACCGGCTTTCACATAAGCCTCGCCCAAATATTCATGCGTGCCGCGATGGTTAGGATCGATGCCAAGCGCGACTTTGTAATGCGTAAAAGCACTGTCGAGATCGCCTGATTTGCGAAAGGCGAAACCCAGGTGACTATGAAGGTCGGCATTTTCCAGACGCTTGTTCGCCGCCTTGAAATATTCGATCGCTGATTTCCAATCCTTGCGTTCAATCGCTTTTTTGCCAGCGACAAAATCGGGATCGGCACGATTGGCTTCGGGATTGGTTTCGAGTGTGCCGGCGGTGGTTACAGACGCCGATGCACAAAACATCAGAGAAACGATAACAAGCAATGATCGCAAAGTGGTCATGAGCATCTCCGGAAATGGACTGTCAGGGTATGAAGAATGGCGCGGTGTGGTTCATGCAAAATAAATAACAAAAATAAGCATCACCCTCTGAATTGGAATTAAATTATCACGCCGGGAATTTTTGTGCCGGCAAATAGGCGAAAATCGCGGTTTTTGAAAACTGCTGGCCGATGCGCGGTACCTCACGGTCCTCGCCACCTCCGATGACCCACGACCATTTCACGACCCACTCCCCACGGCGCTTGTTTTTTTATGTGCTGGCGATCACCACCCTGATCAAGCTCTGGCTGGCGCTTGCGATTCCACTCACAGGCGATGAAGCTTATTTCTATCAATGGGGCAAGCACCTCGACTGGGGTGGGTATTACGACCATCCACCGATGGCGGGCTGGCTATTGTGGCTTTTGCAGCAAGTCTCGTCACATGTGCTGGTGCTGCGGCTGCCGGCCATTGCGCTGTGGATCGTGATCACGTTCGGGATGATGGATCTGCTGGGACGCCTTCAGCCCGCGGCAGAGCACAAACGCTGGCTGTTGGGCAGCCTGTTTCTGGCGCTGCCGTTTACCTGGTCACTGAATCTGATCACGACCGACACGCCGCTGATTTTTTTCCTGTTCTTATCAGCTTATGCGTTTATCCGGGCAGAGCTGGCAAATGATCTGCGCTGGTATGCTGCCAGTGGCGTGCTGCTGGGGCTGGCGCTGCTGTCGAAATATTTTGCGGGCTTGCTGGCGATTGCTTATGCGGTCTACCTGATCACGCAACGCGGCGGCTGGCGAAAATTGCTGGTCGTTGCAGTTTGCGCCCTGCCCTTCATGCTGCTGAACCTCGCATGGAATACCGAGAACTGCTGGAATAACTTCCTGTTCAACCTGATCAACCGGAATCAGAGCGCGCATTTCACGGTATCGCATCTGGCGGCGTATATCGCGATGATGATTTATCTGGTCACGCCCTGGACTACCTGGCGCGTCGTCACTATCAAAGGATGGCGCGAAGATTGGCGTCTGGTCGCACTGTTTGCGGTGCCCTTTGCGCTGTTCCTGCTGCTGTCGTTCTACAAAACCATCGGTTTGCACTGGGTGCTGGCGTTTCTGCCGTTTGTGTTTCTGTTCGCCGCACTGCATCTGCCAGAAGCATCGCTGAACCAGCACCGCCGATGGACGCTCTGGCTGGGTGTACCGCATCTGCTGTTACTGGCACTGGTCGCACACCTGCCGACTGATTATTTCAAATCCAGCAAACTTCATCCGGATATCGTGATGCACCGGGAAGGACCGGCGCTGGTTGCGATGCTCAAAGAAGGTCTGCCGGCGCAGGGAGAAGTGATGACGCAGTCGTACAGCAAAGCCTCAATCCTGGCCTATCATGCACAAGCTTATGTGCCAGTGTTTGGCATGGGAAGCTTTCATGCGCGCTTTGATGACAGCATCACGGATTTCCGCCCATACGAAGGAAGGACACTGCGCATCTTGAGCAGCAAAGCACCGGTTGCCGAAGAGTTTTCACCTTTCTTCGATACGATAGCGATCAAAGAGATCATGCTGCAAGGCGCCCGATTCTGGATGGTCGAAGGTCATGGCTTTCACTTCGAGCCCTATTACGAACAAGTGCTGAAGAAGATCGCCGCGGAGTATTATCAGGTACCGTCGTATCTGCCGCTGCGCGGTTGCCGCTTTTTGGAGCAGTACGGATTTATTTGAAGGACCAGCGTTTGTGACCGAGATAGCTGGTAAACGCCGGTACTGCCACGCCGACGGCATGCGCTATCTCGGGAACGAAGCGGGTGATGCCTGCCCAGGGCAACACATAGTAGGCCAGCAGCAGGCTGATAGCCCCGGTTTGCAAAAAGCCGACCACATTCACCAGCACAAAGAACGTGGCGCTGCGTTGCACTGACTGACTGCCGTCGGTAAACACAAAGGACCGCGCCAACACAAATGCGGTGACCATGCCGGTCAGGTACGCAAGAATGATGGCTACTGAAAAGTCCATCCACTGATTGTAGAAAATTCTTGAGCCGAAATTGACCGCTGCAGCCAGTCCGCCAGTAATCAAAAACGCCAGAAACTGGCGCGACATGAATTGCCGAATCACTTTACTGCCTCACGCGCCATGCGTCGAATAGGCGAACGATGTCCGTTTTTTTCGACATCGGCATACAGTGCCTGCAGCAGCGTGATCAAGCCGCCCTCCAGATAACCGAGCTTTTCGCGGAACAGCCTGTGGCGTGAGCGACGGATGCGGCGTATGCGACGCCAGAGCACTTCCCAAGCTTCATCACCCACCCAGCGACGCAGCACCTCGACATTAGCGCGATGCTTATCAAGTACGACGAGTACGTGTAGCCCTTCGCCTTGAGACGCGCGACGAGACTCTGGCCAACGAGCCCAGCAATGCCGGGCAGGATGATTTTCTGATTTTTCAGGGTATGCATTCAGATGTTGAGACGATTGAAAACAAAACGCGGCAAATGACGGATGACCATCATGATCAGCGACCAGCGCGCCGGCGCATAAACCACAGGGCTTCCCTTCTCGATCGCTGCGACGATCGCTTGCGCGACGGCTTCCGGTGAAGCCAGACCACGTGGCGGCAGATGCGCCGTCATCGGTGTGGCTGTCGGACCCGGTTTGATTAATACGATTTTCACTGGGGTATCCGCAAAGCGATGCTGCAAGCCTTGCGCATAGCGATCGATCAGGCCCTTGGCGGCACCATAGACATAATTCGTTTTTCGTCCGCGATCACCCGCAACGGAGCCGATCATAGCGAGGGTGCCACGACCGGCTTTCTGAAGCTGTGCCGCAAAGGCTTCGGCAAACAAGACCGGCGACACACCATTGATCTCCAGGGCCTGCTGCGATTTCAGCAGATCCTGCTCACAGTCAGATTGCACTGGCAGATTGCCATGCGCGATCAGCACGATATCGATCTTGCCCTGGGCGGCTGTTTGCACAGCCAGCGCGGCAATCGCTGCTACATCATTGAAATCAACCACCACGGATTGTGCCGATGACTGTGGACTGCGCACCCGCAAGTCGGCCGCCACGCGATCAACACGTTCATGATCTCGACCGACCAGCACAAAGTCGACCGGCTGCTGCGCCCACAAACGCGCACAGTGCTCAGCGATGGCCGAGCTTGCGCCGATGATGATGATTCTTTGTCTGGCCATATCAGCTTCCCATGAATCGACGCGACATCGCCGAGCTGATGCCCGGATCGCGATGCGATAAAAATTCCTGCAGTCGCGGATAACCCGCTTCAAACAAGTCACGCGGCATGCGCGCATCCTTGGCCGGATAAAGCCGCCCACCCGCATCGCGAACAATGTCATCGAGCGAGGCGAACAAGGCCAGCGTCTCCTCGCCCTGATTCGTGAAATCCAGCGCCAGCGTCACACCAGGCCGCGCAAAACTGAGCATACCCACAGAAGGTCGGTCGCCAAAGGTTTTCAGCACGGCGAGGAAAGAGCCCTGACCAGAGCGCGCAATCTGCGCCAGCATCGCCTGCACGCCTTCACGCCCATGCTCACGCGGCAGCACGCACTGGTACTGAAAAAATCCGCGCGGGCCGTACATACGGTTCCAATCGAGGAGATTGTCGAGCGGGTGAAAAAAACTTTCGTAATACTGCAAGGTGGTCGCGCGCTTTTTTTTCAGCTGGTAGTAAAACTGGTTAAACGGCTTCAGCGTCAGTTTGTTCACCAGCGAGACCGGCGGCACGAAAGGCATGCGCAACTGGCGACCGGGCCTGGGCGCTTCCCTCTGCACTTCTGAATGATTGGCGCGCATGAAGATGCCACGCCCCTGTCCGGTCACGCAATCAATCCATGACACCGTGTGCTCCCACTCGGCTTCGGACCCATCTGCCAGATCAAAAAATGTACTCAAGTTCTGATAGGGCTGGGTTTCAACGCTCAGCCAGGGACCGTGAATGCGCTTGAGCTGCAGCGTGACCTCCGTCATTACACCCGTCAGACCCAGCCCACCCACCGTGGCCGCAAAGCGTGCATCACCCGGATGCAGAACGCCGGTGCTGCCGTCGGTGCGTGTCAGTACGATTTCCAGCACGTGGTCACCAAAACTCCCGGCGACATGATGGTTCTTGCCGTGTACATCATTGGCAACTGCGCCACCGATCGTGGCCAGCTGGGTACCCGGCACTACCGGCAGCATCCAGCCGCGCGGCACCACCAGGCGCTGCACATCGCGCAGCAGAATGCCGGCTTCGCAACGCAGTCGACCAGTGTTCTCGTCAAAACTGATGAAACGATCCAGCGCGGTGGTATTCCACAGCACACCGCCGGGATTGAGGCACACATCGCCATAACTGCGACCCATGCCATAGGCGAGGCCATTCAATCTGCCATCGTTCGGATCAGCGTTCAGGCCCGCTTTCAGACCCGTCACATCGTGCTGCAATTGCGATGGAACCTGACCACGGTCCGACAGCGAGCGCAGCTGGTGATCAAAATTTCCCAGCCGCCCCCAGGAATGCACCTTTACCACTGCCAGCCTCTGGAGCCTATCGCCAGCACCGCGGTGAAGGCGATGCCAGCGATCAGGCTGGCCCTGTCTCTGAGCGCGAAAATCAGCGGATCATCATGCATTTGCCCGCGGTGCGCTTTCATCCACACCCAGCTAACCCAGAACAGCATCACCGGCACTGAGGCCCACATGAATTCTGGCGAGCGATACAGCTTCACCACGACATCACTGTTCAGATAAAACGCCAGCACCAGCACGGCTGCATAACCTGCCGACAAACCCAGGCTTTGCACCAGCGGCGCATCCGTCGTCAGATAGCCGCGGCCGTGCGCCTTCTCGCGTCCCATTTGCGCCTGCACGATCAGCTCGGCATAACGCTTCACAAAAGCCAGCGATAGAAAAAGGAATACCGAAAACGCCAACAACCAGAACGACATCGGAATCCCTGCAGCAGCGGCACCGGCGATGATACGCACCGAGTACAGCATCGCCAGCACCAGACAGTCGGCAATGATCAGACGTTTGAGTCCCCAGGAATAGGCGCAGGTCAGCACAAAATAAAACGCCAGCCAGGCGGCAAAATGCGCGCCCGCCTGCAGCGCCAGTACCACCGCCAGCAAAACCAGCACAGGAATGAGCAACACGCCCAGATGAACACTCACGCGTCCGGAGGCAAAAGGGCGGAATTTTTTTCTGGGGTGGTGACGGTCGCTGTCGAGATCAAACAGATCATTGGCGATATAAACGGCTGACGCGCAAAAGCAGAAGGCCAGAAAAGCCAGCATCAGGGTGCTGGCCATAGCGGCATCGGGAACGATGTGGGCGGCCATGGGCGTGATGAACAGCAGCAGGTTTTTCATCCACTGATGCAAACGAAAAACCCGGCTGATGTCAGACAGCTCCACACGCTCGGTGGCAAAGACTTGTTCGACTTCGGCCACCGCGCGCGCCTGCTGCTGCACCGAGGCAGAGGCATTCACGACGATGGCGCGGCGCGCGCGCTGCCAGACGGGTAAATCTGCGCTGGAGTTGCCTGCGTAATCAAAACCGGCGCGACCAAAACGCGCTTCGAGTGCGCTGGCCTTGTTGTCACGGCTCAGATTGTGATGACCGTCGCTGGCCATCACCTCCTCGAAAATACCCAGATGTCCGGCGAGCGCGTGGGCGAT
>JBILCO010000158.1:0-5556 GCA_044353075.1 Burkholderiaceae bacterium | reverse complement strand
AGGGAGTGCAGCGGCGTCAAACTCGCTGAGCGCGGCCAGCCGCTGCTTCAGCGCGGCCTTGCCCCGGGCAAGCCAGAAAGGGATTCGGAGCACCGACAGCGGACGCGCACGCAAGGCCCGCAATGCTGATTCATGCAGGGTATCGGTAAGAATGAGCGTGCCGTCGAGATCGACTGCGAGCGGTGTTTGAGTCAATGGGCGGTCCTTGTCGGGGCTGCAACGCACGCGGCGCAGAGGACGAACCCGTCAGACATGTCGGGTCCGTCGCCGGTGCGTATTGTAATTCAGCTGCCTGCCCGCAAAGAAAGGCCCGGGAGAGGCCGTCTATCGCTGAACCTATCGCTGAACCTATCGCTGAGATACCGCATCCACCACCACCAGCGCCGTCATGTTGACGATACGACGCACCGTGGCCGAGGGCGTGAGTACATGCACAGGGCGAGCACAACCAAGCAGGATGGGGCCAATCGCCACGCCATTACCCGCCGCGACCTTAAGCAGGTTGTAGGCGATATTGGCCGAATCGATATTGGGCATGACCAGCAGGTTCGCATCCCCCTTGAGCGGGGTGTCAGGCATCATCTCGCGCAGGGTATGGGCATCAAGTGCGGTGTCGCCGTGCATTTCCCCATCGACTTCGAGGTCCGGCGCACGCTCTCTGAGCAAGCTCAGCGCGGCACGCATTTTTTTGGCGGACTCGCTGTCGCTGCTGCCGAAGTTGGAATGTGAGAGCAGCGCAGCGCGCGGATGCAAACCAAAGCGACGCATTTCCTCGGCAGCCATGATGGTGATCTCAGCCAGTTGCTCGGCAGTCGGGTTTTCATTGACGTGGGTATCCACCAACACCAACTGACGATCCGGCAGAATCAGCGCGTTCATTGCTGCATAGGTGTTCACCCCGGCACGCTTGCCCAGCACCTGATCGATATAGTGCAGATGCAGATCAGTGCTGCCGAAGGTACCGCAGATCATGCCATCGGCATCGCCTTTGTGAATCGCCATGGCGCCAATGAGCGTATGACGACGGCGCATCTCCAGCCTTGCCCACTGTTCGTTGACGCCCTTACGCTTGGTCATCGACAGATAGGTCTCCCAGTAAGCGCGATAGCGTTCGTCCTTTTCCGGATTGATGATGTCGAAATCGATGTCCGGACGCAGCCGCAGACCGTAGCGCTCAATACGCTGCGCCAGCACAGCCGGGCGACCGATCAGCGTGGGCTTGGCCAGACCCTCATCCAGCACGACCTGCACCGCGCGCAGCACACGCTCTTCTTCGCCCTCGGCAAAGACGATACGCTTCTTCGATACCGGAGCTTTCTTCGCCATCGAGAACACCGGTTTCATGAAGCTGCCGCTGTGATAAACGAACTGCTGCAGACGGTCCGCATAGGCGGCCATGTCTTGAATGGGTCGCAGTGCGACACCGGACTGCTCGGCAGCACGTGCGACTGCTGGCGCAATTTTGAGCATCAGCCGCGGATCGAAAGGCTTGGGTATCAGGTAATCCGGGCCAAACGAAAGATTGGTGATGCCATAGGTGGTTGCAACCACATCGGACTGTTCTGCCTGCGCCAACTCGGCGATTGCTTTGACAGCGGCAATTTCCATTTCACGCGTGATAGTGGTGGCACCGCAATCGAGCGCGCCACGGAAGATGTACGGGAAGCAGAGCACATTGTTAACCTGATTCGGATAGTCCGAACGGCCGGTGGCAATGACCGCATCGTCACGCACTTCACGCACTTCTTCGGGCAGGATTTCCGGCGTCGGGTTGGCTAGTGCAAGTACCAGCGGACGCGGTCCCATCGCGCGCACCATGTCCTGCTTGAGCACGCCACCGGCAGACAGACCGAGGAAGATATCGGCGCCGGGAATAACCTCGGCCAGGGTGCGCGCGCTGGTTTCCTGCGCAAAGCGCTCCTTGTCTGGATCCATCAGTTCCTTACGGCCTTTGTAGACCACACCAGCGAGGTCGGTAACGAATATATTTTCAATCGGGAAGCCGAGATCGACAATCAGATCCAGACAAGCCAGCGCGGCCGCACCGGCTCCCGAGACCACGAGCTTGCATTTTTTCAGGTCCTTGCCGACCACCTTGAGGCCATTGAGAATCGCTGCGCCGACGATGATCGCGGTGCCATGCTGGTCATCATGAAAGACCGGGATTTTCATCCGGTCGCGCAGCTTGCGCTCGATGTAAAAACACTCGGGCGCCTTGATGTCTTCCAGATTCACACC
Organism: Burkholderiaceae bacterium; assembly: GCA_044353075.1. GTDB lineage: Bacteria > Pseudomonadota > Gammaproteobacteria > Burkholderiales > Burkholderiaceae_D > Pernthalerella. The sequence continues at coordinate 3,318 of JBILCO010000158.1, read as the reverse complement.
ACCAAAGGTCGGCTCCAGCGCGGCGATGATGTCGCAGAGTTTGTCAGGATCGGTCTCGTTGATTTCAATGTCAAAGACGTCAATGCCGGCAAATTTCTTGAACAGTACGCCCTTGCCTTCCATCACTGGCTTGGCGGCGAGCGGGCCGATGTTGCCCAGCCCCAGTACCGCCGTGCCATTGGTGATGACGGCAACCAGATTGCCGCGCGCGGTGTAGCGGAACGCATTCGCAGGGTCGGCAGCGATTTCCTCGCAGGCCGCAGCCACACCTGGCGAATAGGCCAGCGCCAGATCGCGCTGATTGGTCAGTTGCTTGGTCGGTGTGACGCTGATCTTTCCGGGGGTGGGAAATTCGTGGTACTCGAGGGCCGCCTGACGGAATTGCTGACGAATCTCTTTTTGTGTTTTATCTGAATCCATGCGAGGCGGCTTTCCTGAGTACTTTGCAAGGTGAAACGGGGACATGATTTTATCAGACCGATGGTTTGCGGCTTAAACGATCGATGTCCGAACCTGGGCCTGCCGGGTCGGTCACGTGTAGGCCACGGGTCGGTCACGAGACGGTCACAGGATGGTTACCGGTTAGGTGCAGGATAGCGGCGGGATTAGAGTCGCACTTGGGTACAATCCTCCGCATGTTGTCTGAATTCGAACTCATCGCCCGCTATTTCGACCGTCCGCAAGCCTGTGATGGCGTGCTGAGGCTGGGCGTGGGTGACGATTGCGCATTGCTCGCGCCGCCCGCTGGCCAGACGCTGGCCGTGTCCTCTGACATGCTGGTCGAAGGTCGACATTTTTTTGCGGGTGCGGATCCGGAAAAACTCGGGCACAAGGCACTCGCGGTGAACTTGTCCGATCTGGCTGCGATGGGCGCGCAACCGATGGCGTTTACGCTCGCTCTATCACTGCCGTCGGCCGACGAACACTGGCTCGCCGGATTTGCCCGGGGCATGTTTGCACTGGCCGATGCCGAGGGTATCCGCCTGATCGGCGGCGATACAACGCGCGGGCCGCTCAATCTCTGCATCACCGTGATGGGTAGCGTGCCCGAAAATCAGGCCTTGCGGCGCGACGCGGCGCAGGATGGTGACGATCTCTGGGTCTCGGGTACGTTGGGCGATGCGCGTCTGGCACTGGAAGTTTTACAGGGCAAGCTCACGCTAGCGCCCACATTGTGGGCCCTGGCAGAAGAGCGACTGCACAGGCCAACGCCCCGCTGCGCGCTGGGTTTGGCTTTGCGCGGTATCGCGCATGCGGCGATTGATGTGTCCGATGGCTTGCTGGGCGACCTCGGTCATATACTCACGCGCTCGCAATTGGGCGCAGACATTGACGCCGCATCCTTACCGGCCGGACTCGCAGTCGCGCAACAAGCCCCGGACAGGCAGACTGACTACGTGCTCAACGGTGGCGACGATTACGAATTATGTTTTACTGCGCCGCCCGCGCGACGCGATGCGGTGTTGTCAGCTGCAGCATCAGCCAACACTCCCATTACACGCATTGGTCGCCTCAGATTAGGTGCGGGCATACATATAGTCGATACTGCGGGCAAGTCACTCCCCTTCACTACACAATCGTTCGATCATTTCGGCAAAGACATCTGATGCTGCCTAATTCACCTGATTCATCTAACTCAGCTGACTCGCCGGGCTCAGCCGACACACCTGCCCCGTCCCTGAATGCGGCACCTGAGTTAGCGGCCACGGGCTATCGCATGCCGGTACGGCGCCCGAGCGTCAATTTCATGCTGTCCCATCCTGTGCACTGGGTCTCCTTGGGATTTGGAAGCGGCCTCTCACCCATCATGCCGGGCACCATGGGTACCTTGTTTGGCTGGCTGAGTTTTTATGTACTGACGATGCGCTGGCCGGAAATTTTTACCCCTGCGGTGTGGGGTGCCATCATCGTAGTCGGCTTTGTTATGGGTATCTGGCTGTGCGACAAAACCGGACAAGCGCTGGGTGTGCCGGATCATGGCGCTATCGTCTGGGATGAAATCATATCGATCTGGCTGGTGATGGTGTTCGTGATGCCCGCCAGCTTTGGTGCGCAGCTGGTGGCGTTTCTGATTTTCCGCGCCTTCGACATGATCAAGCCGCCACCGATACGACAGTTCGAGCGACGCTTCAAAAATGGTTTTGGGGTGATGGGCGATGATCTGATCGCCGCGTTTTTTACGCTGCTGGTGCTGGCATTGTGGCGGATGGTGTAGTTGAACATGTTGGTGATGAACCTCGACTGCAGGAGAACTGAATGCATCAGCTGACTGATCTGGCCGCACAAGTCGGTCGCGCGTTGCGGCAACGAGGCTGGCGACTGGCGACCTGCGAGTCCATCACCGGTGGCGGTATCTCGCAGGCGATTACCGATATCGCCGGTTCTTCGGAGTGGTTCGACTGCGGTTTTGTCACCTATTCGAACGCCTCCAAAACCAGGTTTCTCGATGTGGCCGAAACGCTGCTGGCACAGCACGGCGCGGTCAGTGAAGCGGTCGCCGCGGCGATGGTACGCGGTGCGCTGACGCGTACCGATGCACAGATCAGTCTGTCAACCACAGGCATTGCCGGGCCGGGCGGTGCCGTACCAGGCAAGCCAGTTGGCACCGTGTGCTTTGGTTGGGCGCATGGCGCGGTCGTGCATACTGAGCGACTCGTGTTCACGGGTGATCGTGCTGCAGTGCGCGAACAGACGGCTGAATATGCATTACAGGGACTATTGAATTTCATGGAGCGTTTATAAATGCTGAATAACTTCAAGCGCGAGCAGCGCGACGTCAATGGCGTACGCATCAATTTTCGTCACGGCGGCAAAGGCCCGCCCTTGCTGCTACTGCACGGCTATCCGCAAACGCATGTGATCTGGCACAAGGTCGCTGATGCGCTGGCCGAACGATTCACGTTGGTGATGCCGGATCTGCGCGGTTATGGCGATTCGTCAAAACCGAAAGGTGATGCCGATCATGGGAATTATTCCAAGCGTGCGATGGCAAAAGACATGGCCGAGCTGATGCAAAGTCTGGGACATGAGCGCTACGCCGTCTGCGGTCATGATCGTGGCGGTCGTGTGGCACACCGATTGGTATTGGATCATGCGGCACATATCAGCCAGCTGATGCTTATCGATATCTCTCCGACGCGCACAATGTTCGAGAAAACCGACAAACGCTTCGCGGATGCCTACTACCACTGGTTCTTTCTCGCCCAGCCATCCCCGCTGCCGGAAACGCTTATCGGCAGTAACGCACGCTTTTATGTCGACTATTCACTGGGCGGCTGGGGCTCGGGCGGCACGGATTTTTTTGATCCCGCTGCGCTG
>JBILCO010000178.1:0-5062 GCA_044353075.1 Burkholderiaceae bacterium | reverse complement strand
GGATATGCGCTCGCTGACGCTAACGCGAAATGTGTTCCGGGAGACTTTGCGGCTGTTCCCGCCGGTTGGATTTTTTGCGCGGGAAGCCAGTCAGCCGTGCGTGATGCGCGACAAGACCGTGGAGGCCGGGTCAACCGTGGTGGTATCGCCCTGGCTGATCCAACGCCATCTCAAGCTATGGAAGATGCCGGATGACTTTAATCCTGATCGGTTTGAGCAGGAAGAGTCCAGGGATTCTGTTCGAAACGCTTATCTGCCTTTTGGCATGGGTCCGCGTGTCTGTCTCGGTGCCGCCTTCGCTTTGCAGGAGGCGACACTCATTCTTGCCTGCCTGGTCAGAAAATATCGGCTTGAACCCCTGGCGGACCACACCCCGTATCCGGTCGGACGTCTGACTATTCGCTCGCGCAATGGCGTGAGAGTTCGCCTGCTGGAACGGGGAACACTTAAATAATTCAGGACTACTCACCGGAATAAACAGCTGCTATCGCCGTGGCCTCTTGCCCAACTTTTTGACGAAGCGATGCCGGAGAAAGTACCTCCACTTCCCTTCCCTGCCGCAAAATATCCTGCAGCAGTTCGCGGTCGTCGGCATAAGGCACTTCCAGCGAATACACCGTACCCCGAATCCAACTCTTCAACCAGTGTTTGCCACTCAACAAAAACGGCGGCCTTGTCCAACTCGACAGCACTTTCCAGCGCATCGATTGAAAACGATCGGAGATCATTTCGCAAATGACAAAACGCATCGAGATACCAGTTATCGCGGTAGTAGGAAATTCTCTGTGGCGACACCTCTCGTTCGGTCTGTTGACCATCCAGCCGAGCAAAATGTCGGATAAACAAACGCCGATGTTTCATCAGGGCGTGCGCGACCACCTGAAAATGCTGTGTGGCTGATTGTCGGCTGCCCACGTGCGACACACGAATCCGCCGCCGAATATCTGCCACCGAAAATTTTCCCTGCTCCAAAAGACCCTCAAGGCGCTCACGCAGCGGCCCGATCTGATCGCCGATCAAAGTCTCGGCCTCCAGCTCATCCAGCATCTGCATCACCGTTAGCAAACCAATAATTTCCTTGTCATTCAGCCAGAAGCCCGGAACGCTGTGCACCCTAACCTCGCTCGGTGACTGGTCAATCCGATAACCACCCGCCGCTGCATCCCAGACAATGGGTACACCCAACCGGTCACGGAGATAGTCCAGATCCCTGCGAAACGTGGCTCTGGAAATTTCAAGCGTGTCGAGGAAATCGTGAGCAGACATAACCTTGCCTGATTCAAAGATTCTCTGAATCTTCAACAGTCGCTCGGTGTTGCTCATGGTCACACCTTTTGATATCGAGATTTCTTTGCAGCAGTCTCATGAATTGAGCCAGTCTCACATCCAAACTGTCACATAAAAATAACCCACAGTAAAGTTATTTTAAAAGTAACCATATCAATCCACAGATTTCATATTTTTTACAGTGGGTCGAACCTGGACTGGACTGGAGAGCGACGATGCACCACAACCGCGAAACAACATTAAGAAAATTCGAGCGAACACTCAGGGCTAGCATTGCCAGAAAGCTGGGGCGCAAGGTATCGGCACAGCGATTTGCCGATCAATACAACCTGCGAGCCTATGGCACCGGCACGATCTCCAGGGAGACCGCACGCAAATGGATACGGGGCACAACCATTCCCGACTACGAAAGATTGTCAGTCCTGGTGCAGTGGCTGGACCTGGATCCCCTCGAATTTCTTGATCATGACAACCCAAAAGAAAAGCGCATATCCCTCGACCTTGCGCAGTTATCAGCGCAAGGCGCATCCAATCGCCTAGAAAATCTGGTGACCATCGTCAAAGCACTCGATGAAAGATATGCCGAAGCCTTGTTTGTTACTGCCTGGGCCTTGAAACAGGCTGGCAGGGTCAACACGCTTGAACCGACCCACACAAATGAGTCATTTAATACAAAAATTAGTCCTGAAAAATGATAAAAACGACTGCGTGCGCCAATTGTCAGGCGCCTTCATGTATTTCTGCGCACCCAAACGAATACGCATCGAGTGCGTCTCAAGCCAGGATTCCGACCCAGTGATGCGTCGAGAATGCACTATCTGCCACTGTTAGCCTTCCGCTAGGAGAACTGGCAAGGAGCTTCGACCGAGGCCGTTTTCTTGATGCGGCCATACTGGACGATGCGTCAATGGGAGAACCGTTCGTTGACAAAAAACGTGCGCCGGGATACCGACGGACGACACTACCCCGCGTTGTAAACAAGCCAAATTTCCATCTTTAACAGCACCGACCAGCCAGACCACCACTGAACCAGCTATCTGCTCTTTTTACTACCTCCCTGAACCCCGACATCACACCGGGGATAGGCCGGGGGGTACGTGGGAAGATGGTCCGGGTTGATATCGCTTGTGCTTGCCGCTGGCCTGAGCGCTCCGGCGACTGCGTTCCAGTTGGCCAACGACGACTGGTCAGGCCCGGATAAAACGCAGCACATGCTAGGGAGCGTCTACGCGGGTGCGGCCGCCACCCAATTCGTCAGGGCATATACCAACGACGCTACCACCGCGGTACTTTGGGGCGCCGTGATCGGTCAAATGCCCGGCCTGGTCCGAGAAACGATGCAGGGATTCCAAAGCTCAGGATTTTCTTACAAGGATCATGCTTTCAACGTGGCGGGAGCCGTGTTGGGCGCTTTGCTGCAGCAGAATAACCGGCTGCATATCGTCACCTTGGGCAGTGACGCAATGGGTACCGGGGTGGTTATTGTCTTACGCTGGCGATTTTAACCAGCCCGAGCGATCTTCTCATTAGACGCAATTGATGCGCTCATCGGTCAGAGCGCACCGAATAAACATTCCCACCATACGCCAATGAAACGCCAATCACATTTGCCTTGAAATCGCCATTCAACGCCTCCATCCTTCCGACAGTACCAACCAATGCCAGAGCAGGGCTGAGGATGAATCCAAGGTTCAGATTCGCTTGCGTCACAAAACCCGATCCCGCATTGATCCCGCCACCACCCGCCGCTCCGCTCAACAATTCGGCTTCAGCGTAAATTTTTTCGGTGAGATTCACGTGCGTCCCCGCACCCACCAGCCCCGACATATACGCGCCCGCGCCGCCACCACTGGCGGCAATACCCTGCCCGCTCAGGTACCAATGCGGCGATAAAAAATAATCCAGCTGAATCGACAAATTATCAACATCGCGGTCCGGCTGGGTACGCCAATTGTCAGACGCTTTCTTATATTTCTGAGTACCCATACGAACACGCATAGAGTGCGTCTCAAGCCAAGGCTCAGCCCTAGCCTCGCCCGACCGCCAGGATGACCCGAATTGATAAGCGAGGCGAGCATTGAGCGAACTTACCCGAAAATCCGAAGACAAAGCAGCCATGCGCGACCACGACAACTCCACACTCCAGGGTTTGCTCAAATACACCTGCCAACCCAGCATGCCATCCAACAAAAGGCCGCCGCCGGTATCTACCCCGCCTCCACAGCCGCCGCCAAGCGCAACTGCCGCGATCAGGTCACTCCGAGAGGTCACCGGAAACGCCCGGCCAAGGCCACCCAGAATCTGCATGTAGCCCGCGCTGCCGCCTGACGCTGCACCTTCAGTTTCGAGCTTCACGAACCATTCATCATCCAGCGAAGTCCGCCACTCCACGCCCACCAGACCGAAATCCTTGTCGGCATTGCCGTTCAAATCGCGCACCGATGTCGGGACATTCATTGCGCGGGTAACCAGCATGATCTGATGCCTGCGCTGCGTGTATTCATCTAACTGCAGTCCACCGACTGCCTGCTGACGCCCGACCGCACCGCCCGGCTCAAGCAAGGCGTAGAAAGGAAAGTTGTAACCGATATACGGCTGCGAACTACGTATCGCGCCGTCGCTTGGGAAATCCACGGTGGACATACCCACGCTCACACTGCCGCCCACCGGCAATGCATACCGCACACCCGCACGCGCGTGCAACATCAGGCCGCCCCCTGTGAGGTAGCTGCCGCCCCGCCCGCCACCGGCACCCACCGACACACCGCTCTCCAAAGCCCAGTCTCGCGTCAGCGGATACACCAAATCGCCAGACACACCCAGCGTGATAAAGCCACCTCGCTCACCCGTCATCGCCGCGCGTGCTTCCACGCCCACTGAAAAAATGTCATTCAACGGCTGATGAAGTCCAATGGAAGCCATACCCATGTTCTCGCCGCCAGGCAGGTTCCATTGCTCGTAAGTGGATTTCAATTCGAGCGGTCTGAGCAGCGACAGTGCATCAGCGGACGAAATCGCAGGCGCGAGTATCAGAAACGCCAGGACTGAATGACTGGCTAGGCTTTTAAGGCAGCGGACTGCGGTTGGGAGATTTTTCACGAGGAGGAATAACTGCTCGAAAAGGGCGCCAGCGCAGCCGAATGGTTACCCTATTTTCGAGAACCAGCAGTTGGTTTTGTCAGCACTGCCGCAATTGCCTCCAGATACTTGTCGATGACAATCTGCTCATCGAACTCGCGCTCAACCTTTTCACGACCGCGCAAACCCATCGCCTCTCGCTCAACAGGTGTCATGCTGACGATACGCATCATCTTATCGGCCAAATCGGATGCATCCCTTAATTTACAAAGGTAGCCATTGATGCCGTCATCTACCACTTCGCGGCAGCCGACCGCATCTGTGGTTACGATCGGACGACCCATGGCGGCAGCTTCGAGCAAGGTTCTTGGGGTACCCTCTCGGTATGAGGGAAGCACTACGCAGTCGGCCAGAGCAATTTGCTGCTTGACGTTGTCACTGACGCCTAAATAACGAATTGCCCCTTCCACTACCCAATCATTCATTTGCTGTCGGGATATCGCAGCAGGGTTTTGTACATCCAGAAACCCCAACAAGCAGAGTTCGACATCCACACCTCTTTGCTTGAGCAGGCGTGCGGCCTCCACAAACTCACCTACGCCTTTGTCCCACAGCATTCTGGCGATCAACAGAAAGCGAACGGTCGCCCCTGCAGGCAACGGCACAGGTGAAAACTTTGCCAGATCGATGCCCGAAC
>JBILCO010000242.1:0-3706 GCA_044353075.1 Burkholderiaceae bacterium | reverse complement strand
CGGGCATGAGACTTTGACAGGCACTGTTGTCCATCCTGTTTTTTTTACCTGGTCAGTGCATGATTCCCACTTGGCTCTGCTTGGAGGGGATGAGTGAGCAGTTGTGCTGCACTGATGGGCCTTCCCAGAAAATAGCCTTGGGCTTTATTGACCCCTAGCTCCTTCAACGTGGCGAGTTCGGCCGCCGTCTCCACACCTTCGGCCACCAGCGTGCTGCCGGTCTCCGCTGAAAAATGAATCAATGCGGCGGCCAGTGCTCGACGCGCGGGATCGGCATCAATATCCCGCGTGAGGCTCATGTCGAGTTTGATGCGGTCCGGTCCGAGGTTGAGGATGTGACGAAAACTGGCGTAGCCAGCACCGGCGTCATCTACCGCAATTTTCAAACCTTGTTCGCGATAAGGTTTCAGACATTGGGCGATGGCTTCGTAGCGCTCGACTGCCGCATGCTCGGTGATTTCCAACACCACGCGGTCAGTGGAAGCAGTTCTCTCGAACAGTGCCGCGAGGCGCGGGTCGAGCACGGTTTCCGGTGAGGCGTTTACGGCAATATCCAGTGTCTTGTCTAGCTGCGGCAAGATGCGCAACGCGGTTTCGATGGCATAGAGTTCCAGCTCGACACCCAGACCGTTCAGGTGGGCATCCCTGAACCATTCATCGGGACCGGCAGCGGATAACTCGTCGCCGAATCGCGCCAGTGCCTCGTAGCCGGCAATCCGTTTGCAGCTGATATCAACAATGGGTTGGTAGACCATCCACAAGCCCTGGCCCGACAGCACACGCTCGATGCGCGCCCGACTGGTATGGCGGCGAGTGCTGAGCTTGCGTTCACGCTCGATCATTTTGGTCGCCAGTTCGGCGAACACGCGCATCAGACTCAGATCCCGCAGATTGAGGCTGGTGTCGCCTGTCCGGCTGAAACAGCAGAAGGTGCCGTAGATCGATCCGTCGGAAAGACGGATCGGCACACTCATATGCGCACCTACCGGAATAGCTCGGGTAGCGCCCAGCTGGAGTGCTACGGGATGAAGACAGGCATCTTGCATCAGTTCCGGCAATCTGCCATCGACCACGCGCTGGCAATGCGATTCCTCCAGCGGATTACCCTGATTGATCTTGATGGGATTGTTCTGCCAGTCCGAATCCACATAACGAAAAATACGCTGTCCCTGCGTAAATTCGGCCACAAAAGCCACCTCCATGTTCAGGTGGTTGCGGATGGCGCGTAGGATGTCAGGCACTGAATTTTCTCCGGCATGACCCATACTGGAAACGTCATGCTGGAATATCTGTTGCAGATCCAAGTTATGGTGCAAAGCCTGGTTCAAGGATTCAGCGTTATTTCCCATCGGGGATGTTTCCTGCGCGCGACTGAACAATATCAAGTGATGTGAGAGACGTTGAAATAGAAAACGTTCTGATCATCGTATCTCTGGTTTGAGAAAGATCAGTGAACGCCCTTGATTCATCGCCGGTGACGACGCAGGTGTTCACCTATTTGCGTCGCCGACAAGCCGGAAATATCGAGTGGCAACTCTTGCGTGATTCGTTGCATCACCCGCTGGCTGAGTTGTTTGTGTAACTGCCCGAGAAAATGCGGCGGTGCGACCAGAATCAATCGGTCATAGCGTTTTTTTTCGCAAGCCTGCTCCAGTCGCTGCATAACGGCTTTGGAAAATTGTTGGGCTGCATGTGTTTTGGCACTCACCGCAGGCTCAGCCGTGTGGGCCTGTTCGCGTTCGCCTTTGCCGTAAAAACGTCCCTTGGCATCGTGTCTTAGCTCGGTTTCGTCCATGCGCCCGGCCGGGCTGAGCAAATCTTCCAGTTCGACCAGCGATTCCAGGTTACCCTGCGCTTCGAAAAAACGAGCCCGGCTGCTGTCGGCGACGACAACCCATTGTGTTTGCATGACGATCTCCATCGGATTCGAGTGAATGGGATTGGACCTGCGCCAGCGTCGGCTGTTCTCGGGCAGTGCGCGTATCCTTAGGTATGATGTCGCCGAAGAAACATTCCTGAGAGGCAGACAAGATGCACTTCAGTAAAGCAATCAATATTGCCGACCTGCGCGAGATTGCACGGCGCAAGCTTCCGCGTTCCGTGTTTGGCTTTATCGATGGCGGGGCTCACGATGAACGTACCTTGCGCGATAACGAGGCCGATCTGGCCCGATTACGCTTTGCGCCGCGGGTGATGGTCGATGTCAGTCACAGAAAACAGTCGGTACAAGTCCTCGGAGAGGCGCTGACTTCGCCAATGATTCTCGGGCCGACCGGTCTGGCCGGACTGCTGTGGCCCGAGGGGGATCTGCACATCGCGCGCGCAACTGCGCAGACGGGTGTGGGCTTTTGCCAGTCGACCAATTCAAATTGCAGTATCGAGCAGATGGCACAGCATGGCCGCAAGGATTTCTGGTTTCAGCTCTACATACAGAAGGACCGGGGGTTGACTGAAGCGCTGATCCAGCGCGCCTGGGATGCCGGATCGCGCGTGCTGGTGGTGACGGTTGATTTACCCTTGCAGGGCCCGCGTGAGCGCGATGTCCGGAACGGATTTACCGTGCCGCCGCGCATCGGTCTCGACAATATCTTTGACTATGCGAGCAAGCTCGGCTGGCTGTTGCGTCTGGGTCTCGGTCCGCGCTTTACCTTTGGCAATCTCGTTACGCCCGGTGCACCGACACAAAAGCTGGTATCGCTGGCCCAGCACATCAGTGCTTCCTTTGACGCCTCGGTGAACTGGAACGATCTGGACTGGCTGCGTCAGCGCTGGCAGGGCCAGATTGCGGTCAAAGGGATTTTGCGGGCGGATGATGCGGTGCGTGCGGTGTCGCAAGGTGCCGATGCGGTCATGGTGTCCAATCATGGGGGGCGACAGCTGGATGGTGTGCCTTCTGCGGCAGCCGCTTTGCCGGCGATTGCCGAGGCGGTCAATGGGAGGAGTGCTGTTCTGATGGATGGTGGTATCCGTCGCGGCAGCGATATCGTCAAGGCGCTGGCGCTGGGTGCTGATGCCTGTCTGATCGGTCGCGCCGGTTTGTATGGACTGGCCAGTGGCGGACAGGCGGGTGTAGAAAGAGCGATCGCCATCCTGCAAAAAGAAATCGACATCACGCTGGCTTTGCTGGGCGTGCCGAATATCGCTGATCTGGATCACTCAGCACTTTTCGACGAAAGATAGTCCGAACTTTGCTGCTGTGCTGACATCTGATGCTGATCAGTCCACCATTAGGACGGATGATGTCAGGAGAGGAGATATGTCCGAGCAAATCAGAAAGAAACCAGACAGCGCAGCAGATAACCCACACGCGCACTCGTCCTTTGGCGAGACTTCCCTGTCGGTCACGCCGAAGGATGTGGAGGAATCGGATGCTTCCGCGCAGGACATCACCGAGCGTCATTTGCAGTCGGACAATGCCGTGGAAAAGCAGCAGGAAATGCTCGACGAAGCGATTGATCTCAGCTTTCCCGCCAGCGATCCGCCGGCCACAATGGGTGGTGTGACGCGCATCGACGTACCGAAATCACCTGCAACACCCTAGCCAACAGGGGGACTAGATCAAATTGTGTGCGTGTACATCTTCACCCGTTTCAACTGCGATGAACAAGGCGGCTGTTGCCGCAGTCTGTCGGAGAGCGATGGGGTTTGACCGCGATCCGGCGCCCGCGAGAGCGCCATAACCGGAGTGAGAGATGGACGCGAATCA
>JBILCO010000177.1:0-5091 GCA_044353075.1 Burkholderiaceae bacterium | reverse complement strand
GCGAAGCGGAAAGCGGTATTGTTTTCAGTGGCAAGGTTGGAGAGACCGTGAATGTCACTACGCGGTATGGGCCCCTTGTTTTGCACATCGAAGCCTTACAGGCGCGGCCCGGCGTGCGCTTTGATCTGGTGCGCAGTTCTCGCCTTGCTGTCATCGAGTCGGTGCAGCGCTCGATGGATGTGGGTGAAATCGGCAAGCAGTCCGGCATTCTCCAGGCCACCCTGAAAGGGAGCACCGCCGAATCGGTTTATCAGTTACTAATTGAAGTCGGCACGGAGTACATGGCACAAAACAGCGCGCGCCGTACTGAGGAAGCGGACAAATCGCTTGCCTACCTGAACCAGCGCTTGCCCGAGCTCAAACAGCAGCTGGAGCAGGCAGAGGCGCGCTATAACCAGTTCCGCAACCTGCATGGCACGGTGGATCTGGGCGAGGAAGGCCGCATCACACTGCAGCGATCGGCCGCGGCGCGCACCCGCCGTATTGAACTTGAACAAAAGCGGACTGAACTGATGTCGCGTTACACGGCCAGCCATCCCGCTGTCATGAGTATCGATGCCCAGCTGCGCGATGTCAGCACAGAGCTGCGTCAGGCCGCAGTGCAGCTGAAAACACTGCCAGTGCTAGAGCAGGAAATGGTCAGGCTCGCGCGCGATGTCAAAGTCAATAGTGAACTGTATGCAGCCCTGGTATCGTCCGCGCAGCAATTACAACTCATCACCGTCGGCAGAACCAGTAATGTCCGTCTGGTCGATGCACCTGAAAAACCCGAAAAACCGGTCACACCCAACCGGCCACGGATTATTGCCATCGCCATTTTTGCAGGGCTCTTTCTCGGTATCCTGACCGCATTTCTGCGTCGCTCGATGCAAACGGCGTTCGATGATCCTGAGCAGCTTGAGAGAGTGTCGGGTGTGCCAGTTTATGCGAGCATTCCGCACAGTCGTACCCAGGAAAATCTGGCTCGAAGCAGTGACACATCAGCGCATTTGCCGCTGCTATCGCGAATTTCAAGTATGGATATCGCGGTTGAGAGCTTGCGAAATTTCCGAACGGCGTTGCAGTTCTGTCTGAACCATGCGCCCAACCATATCGTGTTGATCACCGGGCCGACCGAAGGCATGGGCAAGTCATTTGTCGCTGTCAATCTTGCGTCCGTTATGGCAGCTAGCGGCCGCAAGGTCTTGCTGATTGATGGCGATTTGCGTGACGGCCATCTGCATCGCTACTTTCATGGTGAACGGCAAAGCGGTCTGTCGGATCTGTTGTCCGGCGCACCTGTCGATGGTGTGCTGCGCCACAACGTCCTGGAGCATCTCGATTTCATCGCTACCGGCAGCCTACCTCCGAACCCCTCCGAAATGCTGCTTCGACCGACGATGCAAAGTCTGCTTGCAGAACTCGCACCTCACTACGACATCATCCTGATCGACGCCGCACCGTTGCTTGCCGTGGCGGACAGTCTGGTACTGGGCGCGCACGCCGGCGCAATTTTTCTGGCGACGCGTGCGGGCGTCACCACGCCGGTAGAGGTGAATGAATCCCTGAAGCGACTTGCACGCGCGGGTTTATCTGCCAAGGGCTTGCTGTTAAATGATTTGCCTCTGCGCTCAGGGCGCTATGGCTACGGCAGTCCGTACAGCTACGGAAAATACCGGCAGCTGGGTTATTCCGGTGCGCTGCCACATTCAGGCACCCACGATGCAAGCGCATGAAAACCACCTTTTTTTCGTCACTGTGGTTTGAACAATGATCTCGGGAGCCTTGCCAGGTATGGCGGTCCGTGCCGAGGCATCGGGTCTCGCAGCGGAATTTCACCGCTGGCCGCTGCCTGCGTATGTCTGGCCTGCACTGCATCATTTATATCGCAGTATCTTTTGCAGCGAGCCGCATTTGAGATTGCACGGCAGTATGCAAGCAGATATTCAGGCCTGGGTTACGCGGAGCAACGGCCATATCACCGCCATCATCCTGTTTCGTTTGCAAGGCGGCGTAGCGCGCATCATCAATGAAATGCATTGCATCGACGCAGCACAGCTTGAAAAATTTTCACAAGCCTTGTTCGCTGCGTATCCGAAAGTCGATGCGATTCAGTTACATGCCCTTTGGATTGACGGTGCTTTCCGGCGATTGCCGCTGTTACAAACAGAATTTTCAGAGGATTATCTTCTGTCCTTGCCCGAAACAACGGATGCATGGCGGGCAAGTCTATCATCGAAGACACGGGAAAAATTGCGCTATCACTACCGGCGCAGCTGCCGCAAGCAACCGGATCTTCAGTTTCGTCAAATTGATGCAAAAGATATCACTGACGCTCAGTTTGAGCGTGTCTTGCAGATGAACCGGGCGCGCATGATCCACAAAGGGCGTTCGTTCAACATGGACCCGAACGAAACGCGATGTCTGCGTGCGCTGATGGAGGAGTGCGGGCAGATATCCGTCATTGAAATCAACGGAGAGATCTGTGCTGGTCTGCTGTGCACCCGACTTGAAAATTCAGTCTTTATGCATGTTATTGCGCATGATCCGCGGCATGACGATCTCCGGCTGGGATACTTGTGTTGTGCTCTGACGATAGAAGCTGCGATCGAGAGTGGTGAAAAGTACTTTCATTTTCTCTGGGGTTTTTACGATTACAAGATTCGTCTGGGCGCGCAACGGCAAGCCTTATACCGCGCGGTAATTTTCCGTTCCTGGCCACGTTCGTTAAACCAGCCAGCCTTGCTTTCGGGTCAGATGATGCAGTGCGCACGAAACAAGCTGAGACGGTGGCGACACGATTAAACAGGAGACGATATGTTCATCGATACACGTCAGGTCAGTGATGGCAAAGCACTGATCGCTACCGTTTGCATCATCGGCGGTGGTGTTGCGGGCATTACCATCGCTCGCGAGCTGGAAAAGCAGGGTATCGATACCTGTCTTCTTGAGAGCGGCGGGTTGGAGCCCGATCAACAAACGAGGGATTTGTATCGCGGTAAAGCGACGGGACTGAATTATCAGTTCGCTGATGGCTGCCGCGCGCGATTCCTCGGCGGGAGCAGCAACTGCTGGGGCGGCTGGAGCCGGCCACTGGATGCCTGGGATTTTGAACAACGGGGTTGGGTACCTCACAGCGGTTGGCCATTTGGTCTCGCGCATCTCGAGCCGTTTTATCACCGCACGCATGACGTGCTCAAGCTGGGACCATTGAATTTTGATCCGGCGTACTGGGAACAATCTATCGGACGTAACGATGTGCAGCGCATGCCGCTGACGACTGGCAAGGTGCGCGATACGATTTCCCAGTTCAGTCCGCCAGTACGTTTTGGAAAGCACTATCGTCGCGAATTGGAAAATGCTCGATATGTCCGTATTTTTCTCTACGCGAATGTCACGCAGATCGTGCCGGATCCTCTGTGCACACGGATTCGCCAGGTTCGGGTACAGACGCTGACTGGCAAGCGCATGACAGTCGCGGCCCGTCTGTTTGTGCTGGCAAGCGGAGGCATCGAAAATGCGCGTCTGCTTCTGGCATCCAATCAGGTCGCAGTGGCAGGGCTGGGCAATCAGAATGATCTCGTTGGACGTTTTTTCATGGATCACCCGAGGCTTCTCAGCGGCGAAGTGCGATTTCATCAGAAATGGTCGCGCAACAAGCTCTATGACATCAAATATAACTACATGAACAGCGCTGTTGCAGCGCAGGGTGTTCACATTGCCGCACAGCTTGCACTGACGCCGAAGACGCTGGAAAAAGAACAGCTTCTCAATGCCCGTATTTGTTTTTGCTCCGAATTTCCGGGAGAGGGAAGTGGCGGAGCGCAGGCTTTGTTCCGCTGCAAACAAGCGTTGCTGTCAAAAGAACAGCCGGGATGGCGTCTCAGAGACGATATGCTGACCATGATAAAAGATCCCGTCAACACATTAGCCTACGGTTTCACGCGCTTGTTTCATCCGCGCGCGCTGATTAAAAAAATAAGTTTTCAGGTCATTATCGAACCGGCACCTGATCCCGATAGCCGTGTCAGTCTGTCAGCCACGCAGAAAGATGCCTTGGGTATGCCACGGGTTGAAATTGACTGGCGCCTTGATGCGCTGGTCAGGCGCACGGGCGACCGCAGTCTTGCATTGATTGCCGACGAACTTCACCAGTCTGGCGTCGCGCGAGTCACTCTGGGGCCATCGATGGAACACCATGGATGGCCGGCGACTCTGGAGCCTGAGGGTACTTGGCATCATATGGGCACCACGCGCATGCACATCGATGAAAAACGTGGTGTGGTCGATGCGAACAGTAAGGTGCATGGCCTTGCTAACTTGTACATTGCCGGCAGTTCTGTTTTTCCGACGGCCGGTGCGAATTTTCCAACCATTACCATTGCCGCATTGGCTTTGCGGCTCGCCGAACATATCGTTCACGAGCTGAACAGTATGACGAGCGCGCCGGTTGATGAAACGGATGCGCTATCGGATATGAACGCTCCATCGAATCTCAATGCTGAAAACTCAGTAGCTGCTTCAGTCGGTACAGACGGATTGTCAACTGTCTGATTGATAAAAAAGTTTCTCTTAAAAATTTTTTTATTTCCGTACGGAACTCTTCTCCATCGGCAATGCTCTGAAGAGGGCTTTGTAAACGATCTGTGGTGATTGACAGATCAGACTTAACCGATGGAGATAATTTTGACACATTGCATTTCACGTAAAAGCAAAACGATTCGCGCCTGCTCGCTCACCGCAGCGACCACGGTATCGATCATTCTCGCGGCATGTGGTGGAAGTACGGGTACGGCTCAATACGCACTGGATCCAGCGGGTAATATCACGACAGGGAAAGTGACCAATACCAATGCGGATGGTTCGGTAACGACGACAGTGGCATCGTCGTCTCCAGGCACCGGAACCACGCCAACAACGACCACGCCAACCACACCAACCACGACCACACCAACAATACCAACTACGACTACACCAACAACACCAACCACGCCCCCGCCCGTAGTGACAGCGCCGGCAACGACTGCGCCGATGCCCTTCGGTCAGACTGCAGGAACCTACAAGCTCGCTTTTCAGGATGAGTTCAATTCGTTCAACACCGCTGTCTGGAAT